>JBDTSD010000007.1:0-64409 GCA_039931355.1 Ginsengibacter sp. | reverse complement strand
AACAAAGCATCATGAGTTGGCTACCTACATTCAATAGCCAGGTGTTGCACATGTCCACAAAATTGAGCATACAGATGGCAAGCATACTCGCGGCTTCTACTGCTTTGGGCCGCTTTATCGCTGGTATCGTATTGCGAAAAATACATTGGTTGTTGGTACTGATAATTTGCCTGGTAGGTGCCGCTATACTTGTTTTACTCGTAATTCCTTTAGCATCTTCATTGCAGCTAACCGCCATAAACAGTTGGGCTAATGCACCTTTTGTTGCCTTTATATTTCCGGTAATTGGTTTATTACTTGCTCCTGTCTATCCGGCTATCAATTCAGTAATTTTAAGTGCTTTGCCTAAAAGGCAACATGCACCTATGAGCGGACTGATTGTAATATTTTCAGCGCTTGGCGGCACAACAGGTTCAATAATTACAGGCCATATCTTCGAGGCTTATGGCGGTCAAACGGCATTTTATTTTTCGCTTGTGCCGATAGGTATTCTTATTGTTAGCCTGATATTTTTTAATCGCTTACAAAAAAAGGACTCAATGAAAGAGTTAGCGGTTATTGCGAAAGACCTTACTACCTCGAAAATTTAAAAAATAAATGAAGTATAAAAGCTACTTAGACACATTTCAAAAAGCTGCAGACAAACTTGACAAAAAAGTACTTCAAAAAAGACAAGTTGAAGTTGCTGTTGGCGAAGTTTTAAATTCTGTTTTTCTAAAACTTTATAAAAAATCGTGGACTAACCCTCTTCAAGACCCGTTAACGGCTGATACGAGAATTTTCTTTTCTATTTGGCTAAACGATGAAGCAATAAACGATCAAAAAATATTTTACAATATTCATGCTTTAAAATTGCGGAACTTAAAGGGCTATTCAATACAAAGCAGGAAATTTGCAGACACTTTTAGAGAAAGTTTTAAAGACTATGCACATGAATGGCAAAACATAAGCGTGAATTTTGGGCCGTTGACTTTGATGGAAGGCTGGCATAAAATTGACCTTGAAAATTTTCAAAGCGAGATAGTAAACCTATCAAACAATTTTTTAAAAATTGAACACTTAATTGACGATACTCTTAATAAATTCAAACAATAGTAACTTGACATAAGTTTAGTTTCAGTTAGCCGGGCGTAATTCTATTGCCCGCACTTCGGCAAGCCTTAAGGGTAAGCGAATCAATCGCAATTGATTAACGATCTTAATAAAAATAATAATGGAAGCAAACAGTATTTTTGATTTAGGTGAATTATTTGAACAGGTACAGTTACAAAAAGTTTTCCCTGATAATAAAACTTTTGTTGATTGCACGCCTAAGGAAGAATTAGCGGCTATTCGTGAACGTTATGAATCCGAAAAAGATAACACGGATTTTAATTTGTCAGATTTCGTTCATGAATATTTCCAGGAACCTGAGAAAATTGCCTCCGGGTATAAAAGTGATACTTCCCTGCCAGTGAAAAGCCATATCGAAAATCTTTGGGATGTGTTAACAAGAAAAGCTGAAAAGACAAATAATTCACTAATTGATTTGCCGCATTCCTATATCGTACCTGGCGGGCGTTTCAGGGAAATCTATTATTGGGATAGCTTCTTTACCATGCTTGGTTTGCAGGTCTCCGGGCGTATTGACATGATACAAAATGTGGTTGATAATTTCGCTTTCCTTGTAGATGAGATTGGTTATATACCCAATGGTAATCGTACATACTTTGTTGGAAGGTCACAACCACCTTTTTTCTCTTGCATGGTAAATTTATTGAGTGAAGAAAAAGGAAGAAAGATATTATTTGATTATCTGTCACAACTTGAGAAGGAATATAATTTTTGGATGAAAGGAAATGAGCAGCTAAGTCCTGAAAATCTGAATGTAAATCATGTAACGCGTTTGCCCGATGGCAGTATTCTCAATCATTATTGGGATGAATATGATACGCCAAGGCCGGAAGCATATCAAAAGGAAATAAAGCTTTCGCAAGGTGTTGAAAATAAAAAAGATTTATACCGCCATCTGCGTGCGGCTTGTGAGTCGGGATGGGATTTTTCATCACGCTGGTTTAAAGACAATAAAGGATTTAAAAGTATTCATACGGAAGATATTATTCCTGTTGATCTTAATTGTCTTGTGTTAAACCTGGAGCAAACAATCGCTGCTGCTTATGAATTTTCTGGTAATAAAACTTCCGCTGAAAAGTTCATAACGCTGGCGGTTAAACGAAAAGATGCCATTGACAAATATTGCTGGAATGAGGAGAAAGGTTTTTATTTTGATTATGATTATACTATCTCATCTCAAACGAATTCCTTCACGCTTGCGGCTGCATTCCCTTTGTATTTTAATATTGCTTCACAAAAGCAGGCAGATGCAGTCGCAGAAATAATTAAAAGCGACTTTTTAAAATCCGGCGGCCTTATTACTACCACCGAAACCACCGATCAGCAATGGGATGCTCCGAATGGCTGGGCACCGCTTCAATGGATTGCCGTAGCAGGATTAAGAAATTACGGTCATGAAGAATTAGCAAAGGACATTGCTGAAAGATGGATGCAAATCAATGAAAGCGTTTATAAAAACACCGGCAAGATGATGGAGAAATATAATGTAGTGGCAACGGACCTTACCGCAGGTGGGGGAGAGTACGAAGCCCAAGACGGCTTTGGCTGGACTAATGGGGTTTATTTGGCGCTGAAGCAATTTTTAGAAAGTTCTCAACTATTAAAAAGTTAGAGGAACTTCAAAAGTTAGAGGAACTTTAAAAAGTAAGAAAGAAGACCTTTTATAACTACTATTGCTCACTTTTATTCTCAGGCATTATGAGGAATTTGAACTTCTACTTCCGTAATAAAAAATACTTCAGCAACTTCGCCATTCCTAAATATTCCGTCATTAATATGCTGGCTTATGCCTTTGGCATGCGGCATTTCGCTCATATCTTCTAAATGAAATTCCATAGCTTCTTTCATAGCCGCAGTCGTGTCTTCTACGCTTGTCCCGGTTGCAACACATCCGGTCACATCAGAACTAAATGCGGAATAATTATTTTCTGCCTTCTCAATTATCACCAGGTACTTTTCCATTCTGTAGAATTAATTTTTTATTATTAAAAAGATGTTTATTCAATTCTGACTGCTTTAAAATACTTTTTTCAGTTCCTCGGCTAAGTCGTCGTTAGGTTTCCCCGCCACTGTGACTGTTCCCCGCTTTGTGTGGTGATTAAATTGTCTGTGACTTCCTTTCTGCCTCACCTGAAACCACCCGTTTTCTTCGATTAATTTGATTATTTCTTTTACTCTCATAACTATTGAATTTTGTGTTGCTCCAATTTTTTGGAAGTTCTAAATTTTCAAAAATTATTTTATCTTCTCCATCACATGAAACCCATAAGACTCAATAATCAAATACTCATCATCATTTCCCACATTATAATATTTTCCCGTCCAGTGATCGTATAATTTTTGCGGAGCATATCCATTTTCTTTAAAGGCATACCAGGTTACAAAGGCTTCTTTGTTACTGAAATTGAACAAGCAAAATATTTGCTGTTCATCAGTATGCCTTATAAATGACGCTACGTGAATATTGTGTGAAGTAATCCATGTAAGGTTACTTCTGTCTTCTATGGCCGTCATTTTTTTACGAATGCTTAAAAGTTTTTTTGTACCCGTGAATATTTGATTTTCAGTCGTCCCTATTTCATCTTTTAATTGATTCTTTTTCCAATCAATTATCGGGCGGTGCATCCACCTGTTATCGTAGCTTTTTTCGGGTTCACTCAAATAGGCTTCATTATTTATATAGCCAATTTCATCTCCATAAAATAACATAGGCAATCCACCAATAAAAAAGCTGAAAGCCTGCATCATTAAAATTTTACGCATTGATAATTCAATTTGATTACTGTCATTTTCTTCCATCGCTTTTTCCAAACCGGCGAGTGAAGCCAATGATCCGCTGATGCGTGCGTCTCCTGTTTTAGCATTAAAAGAAAACAAGCCGCCTCTCGAAGGAGAGCCTTCATATTTTCCGGAATAATAATCCTTCATAAACTGCCTGTGTGCATAAGCGTTATACCCTGCGGCTTCAATCATATCATCGTCATAACCTAAGCCAATATCATCATGGCACCTCGTATAAGTGATCCAGGAAGTGCCAAAAGGCTTTTGCAAAAGAACCTCCTGTGCAGCCAGCATTACACGTGTATCACCCGTTGCCAGCGCATCCCATTGCAAAGCCATCTGCGGAGCTTTGTAAAGAAAATCACATTCCCTTGCAACAAAATTTCCATTTCCAAAATATCCCATTATTTGTCGCGGACGCTGTATGGCTTCTCCCAACAAGGCCATACCCGGTGTAGCAACTTCAACACATAATTTTATCAATTGCAAAAGTGTATGTGCCTGAGGAAGATTCGTACAGGTAGTTCCCAACTCCTTCCAAATAAATGCAGGTGCATCAATCCGTAAAATATCAACTCCAATATTTGCATAAAAAAATACTGTATCCAGCATTTCAATAAACACTTCCGGGTTGTGATAATTAAGATCCCATTGATAATTATGAAAAACAGTCATCGCCCATTTTTTGCATTCTTCCACCCAGGTAAAATTGCCGGGAGCAACCTCCGGGAAAATTTCCTTCATAGTTTTTTCGAATTCATCCGGCATCGTGCGATCGTCATACATGTTAAAAAAATCCTGGTATTTTTTATCTCCTGCTTTCGCCTTCGTCGCCCACTCATGCTGGTCAGATGTATGGTTGAGCACTATATCCGTCATGAGATACATACTCTCTTGCAGCATTTTTTCCTGGAGTTGCTGCAGGTCTTCAAGTGTTCCAAATTGTTTATCAATTTTACGGAAATCCGAAACTGCATAACCCCCATCACTGGCTTCGGGCGGGCTTTTGAATAGAGGCATCAGGTGCAAAACATTTATACCTAAATCTTCCAGGTAAGAAAGTTTTTCTTTAAGATTTGAAATGGTGCCGGCAAACCTATCCACATATAAACTCATTCCGCAGAGTTCATTACTTATGAACCAATGTTCTTTTTTGAGCTTTTCAATATCCCGCTCTTTTAACTGTTGCGGACGATTTTCGAATGCCCAATGTATAGTTTGCAGAAGTTTTTTAAAAAGATCATTGTAATTTTTATTCTCCCCATATATTTCTTTAAACAGATTATCAATGCAGGAAGCATTTGCAATAAACCTTGTGTAAAATGAATTGTAATTGTCATCTTTTAAAGATGAGTTTCCCAGGATATTGCCAACCTGGGAATGAAGTTTAAAATCGTACATACGTTAGCGTTATTAATCGAAAATCTGGCTGCTTAAATGTTTAAAGGCTTCCATAGCGCCCATATATTCACACGTTCTTGCCCCGGCTTTATTACCATTTGCTATTATAACTTCCCAATCTTCTGCATGCATTGCTTTTATCATCGGTAAAGAATAATTGCGGAGCTGGTACAAGATTGCTCCGACAAATGCATCGCCTGCACCCGTGCTGTCTATAGACTTTACAGGTATAGTGCCAACTATCGTTTTATTTTTTTCATGCATTAATAACGTGCCTTCTTTACCGAGTGTGATTGCAAATGTTGCATTGGTTTTTTCTGATAAAATTGTTGCCGCAACATTCACCGATGAACTCCCGGTGAGTAGCATCGCTTCTTCATCGCTTACCTTAAAAAAATGGCATCGTTCCATGAAATACCAGCTCTGCTCAATGAATGCTGCTGTTTCTGTTTTCCAAAGTAACTGCCGGTAATTAGGATCGAAGCTGATAAAAATATTTTTATCCAAAGCTTTTTGCAACAAAGCTTTATATGCCTGTTGCAAAGGGCCCGGAAGAAAGGCCGTGGCTGATCCAAAATGAATAATTGAAAAAGAGTCGAGATCAATCCCTTCCAAATCGTCTTCAGTAAGCTGACCATCCGCTCCACGATTAAAAACAAAATCTCTTTCACCATCAGGCATGAGAGAAACAAAAGCAAACGTCGTAAAATAATTTTTATCCTGCACCATCCAAATGGTTGATACGCCGAAGTCTTTCATGGTATCAATAAGCTGTTGCCCAAACGGGTCTGCGCCTACTTTTGCAGATAGCAGCACATCACCTCCAAGAGCTGCAATCGCCGCAGCAACATTGGTGGGAGCGCCACCTGGTTTTTTTAAAAAATGTTCCCCTTTGGAAAGCGGTGATCCCGTATCTGTGCAAATCATATCAATCAATGCCTCGCCAATACATAATATTTTCATGGTAAAATATTTTGCTCAATTTACTTAATGCGCAGCAGTTAGAATCGGTATATCTTCCGGTACGGTTGTCCCCGGTTTTATTTTCGAAAGTTTTATCAGGTTGTTGCAAAAACCGTTGTCAATAAAATACCCGGGCAAAAGACTTGCTTTGCCCAATCGTTTCTTAAAATTCCTGAGCACAAAACCAAAAGTAATATTTGTAATATCATCCGGTTGCAGAAAAGAAAGTTTGCCTATAAGAGCGTCGTTTCTAAATATAAAAATTTTATAGTCCGCATAAAATCCACCTGATATTTCCAAAAATGACAAACGCTTATAGACGAACCTCTTTTTATTTAAAGCTTTTAAACATGCTATATTTATTTGACTTGGTTAAAAGGTCAAAATAAAAAAGTAAGTATAGCATCGTTTTCATCAAATAAAAAAGACCACTCATTTTCATTTTCAGAGTAGTCTTTTTTTCTGTTTAGGCAAGGCGTAGATATTCCAGGCGGTAGGGGCGCCCTTGTTTGTTTATTAATTTATTATTTTAACTGATTTTACCTCGCCGGCCGGATTAGTTATTTCTACCTGGTACATGCCGCGAGCAAGATTTTTATTAAGCTGAAAAGTTTCTGTGCTGCTGCCTTCGCTGTGATTGATTTCTTTGAACAATACAGGCTGACCGACCTGATTCATTACACGTACATGATATATTCCTTTCGCCTGGTTAGTTAATTGAAGATTGATAACCGCGTTCACAATGGGATTCGGGAATATGCTTATTTCCTGCTTAGTGATACCGCCTAACTGTACTTTTACAATTTGCGTGTAAGCGGTCTTGCCGTTTATATCTACACTGCGGATGCGGTAATAATTGTAGCCTGTAACAGTTGCAACATCTAACCAGCTAAAAGTTTCTGTTCCTTTGTTGTTTGCTGCAAGTGTAGCTGCTTTTGAAAAATTATTTCCGTCAATTGATTTCTCAACTTCATACTGCTTCATGTTGCTTTCATTTTCCACCTTCCATTCTACAGCTATGTCTTTACCTTTTTGTGTTGCAGATATCGAGGTAAAAGTTACTGGCAATACTTTCTGCTGCTGGTATATAATTTTCATTCTATCAGCCGCATAAGATCCTGGGATGTTCACAATTGTATAGTCATAAGCTGTAGTGCCATCAACAATTATAGGAGTTTTTGTTTTTAAATAACTGTCTTCTAAAAATGCCGCTACACCGTCAAGGTTTTTTGTATTCAATACTATTCTGTAAGCCTGTGCCTTTACAGCAGTCAGGTTCAAAAAGGTTGTATCATTTTGAAAAAATGCATTTCTTCTTTCTACAGATAATAGTTGTCCTTGTGTTTTAATGGAAAAAGTTTCAGAAGTATTCGTAAGTTTTTGAGCGTCCATCCCGTCTATGCCGCTGCTGTAGGTTTCATCGAAATCCTGCAATACTCCATCGAGTAATGTTGCATTGCCGGCAGCGTCTACACCATACAATTGTATTGTTACACTCTTGTTCTCAACAGGCGCAGTAGTGGGTGTAAAGGCAATTGTATTAGGATTTACGCTGGCCTTTGCACTTTCTTTTATGGTTAAGTTCCCGCCATCATTATTGTAAACAAAGAAAGCGGAACCGCTTTGAATTAAGTTAGCGTTTGTACCGGAATAGCTTCCACCGCCAGGGATAGCTGTGTAATCTCCTGATGCGCCTTTTACCAATGTTTGGTATCCGCCGTAGCCAAGCGAACTTGCCAGGTTAGGATCCCAAACGTAAAAGAAAAGGTTAGCAGAATTATATATCTGACGAATATCAAGTGCAGCAGCATAAGGGTTGTTTACTGCAATAAATTGCTTTGCTGTTACAGAAATATTAGCCTGGTCACCAACATAAAGCTGGCCTTTTGTACGCAAAACGGTAGAAGTTACCGGCGAGTAAAAAGAATTAGAGGTCCTGTCTCCCCTGATAAAGGTCATATAACCCCCAGCCGTAGCCGAAAACGGATCTAATGTAGAGTTAACACCTACCCATGTATTGTTGGCAGAGTTATATGTTTTTATTGATGGGGTGGAACTATATAAATCAAATCCTTTTGTGTTCCATCCAACGACGTTTCCTGTTAACTGTATGCCTTTACCAGCAAGTGATGTTGAATTAGCATCCTGGTTCTCTTGCCATGCATCATGAATGCTTTGGCCGGGAACGGTAGGAACTGCTAAAAAACGCCACGCTTTTTTTACACCCGGAATAAACCGCTCAACAGTTACCTGTCCCGTAATAGATGCGCCACTCGCAACTGTCGCTACACTGGCGGTACCGCTCGCATCACTTTTAATAGTAAGGCTGTCGCCTGTAAATAGTGTTCCTCCGTCCATAATTACTGAGCCGGGTGTACTGCCTGCCGTGATGGACAAAGCATTTAGTAAACTGGTTTTGCCGTTATAAATAGTAAAGTTCTTAAGTATATTATTTGGTGCTTTAAAATATAAGTTTGACGTATCTCTTACTGTAAGGTTTGCAGTTGCTGAGCCAGCTAAAGCTCCGCTGCCCGACCGTATAATCTTACGTGAATCAAGTGTGGTATTAGGAGTAATAGTCGTAACGGCATTGGCTACATCAAGAGTTCCTGCAATGGTTAAATTTCCCCCGGTAGAAGCATTGTTCTTTACTATAAATATATGTTCAGCCCTGGTAAAATTTACCGGTGAACTTCCGCTGCCATCTGTGGCAACACCCCAACTGCCGGCAATATTCAAATTAACGTTAGCTTTTGAATACAAAATATTCGACCCAATTACCTTCACAGTATTACTGATGATATTAGCGCAACCTTCACCTATATCATTCTTCACCAGAACAGAATAGCTTGAAGTGTCTGCAGTGTTTACAGGATTTATTATGTAAGTGGCTGAAGTAGCCTCTGAAATATCTGTGCTGCCTTTTCTCCATTGATAAGAAGTTGCATTGTTTGCACTCACTGACAATGTACAACTTGCACCGGTTGCAATAACCTGTACCGCTGGTGATGGTTGCACGCTGATAGATAGATTAAGATAAACAGTATTGCTCGCCACCGACCCAACAGGGTTTGTGACAACCACATTGTAAGCGCCTGCGCTTGCTGATGTCACGCTGGAGATCGTATAATTTCTGCTGGTAGCTCCTGAAATATCGGTATTATTTTTTCTCCATTGGTAACTAAGAGATCCACCCGTTGCAGTAACAGAGAAAGTAACACTATTGGAAACATCAGGGCATACGATCTGCGCAACAGGCTGTACCGTAATTTCAGGCGCAGGAATGGTGAGGGCCCCGGCATTGTAAGCAACAAAAGCCGGATCACTGGTTCCACTTTCTCTCAAGATAAATTGTTTAATAGTAGAAACATTTGTGATAGTTATTCCAAAATCCGATAATTTAAAGGCAAGGAGGCGTATATCGCGGGTTGTTTCGCTGGCACTAGTGCCATTTATTTTTGCGGTGTCACACAAAGCACCAACGGGGAAAGTATATAGATCAAGATAGTAAGTTCCTAATTTACTAACAGTACTCCAGTTAATGGCAATCTTATTACCTACAATTGCTCCGGCACTGTCTATAAAATACAGCGTGTCCCCGTTTGCAGAAGGATCAGCAATTTGTGTCATTACAATATCCGGCTGTTCATCTGATATAGCATACATTTGAACGGCAGTGACAGGAAAGGTGATGATGGACGAAGCAGGTATATTTGTTACGCCGGTTCCGAGGTCCAACCCATGAATACCGTCAATCAACACATCATTCATTTTCAATGAAGGCAGTGGATTACTAAATCCATTGGGCACACCATCGTACTTGCTGGCAAGGGCTGCATAAACGGAAGTGCCGCTGGTAACTTTACCACCGATAGAAGTTATAGGAAAGCCCCTGAAATCACCAGCAACATAGGATATGCCATTAGCATCTAATTTATTATCATTAGCGCCGGTAGAATAAACAACGGAATTGTATTTAAAGGAAAGCAAATTATGACTCGTGTTCGGGTAGGTTGCATTTAAAGCTCCCACGGCTGACTTCCAGTAGCCACCAAAATCGGTAATAACCTCAGTTACCTGCTGGGCCATTACAGCGTTGCTGTATAAAAATAATAGAAGGAAAAAAACATTTTTTTGAATAAAATTCAAAATGGTAGCCGGGGTAAAAAATCTTTTCATAAAGGGGGTTTATAAATTTAAATAAACGGCCTCATGAGAATGCAGGATTAGTGCGTGATACAGATAAATGCCTGCATCATATTGATAATTACAAAGGATATTAGGTAACCCTAAATTCATAATGGAATTGATTCCTTTAAATGGAATTTGTTTCTGTGCATCAGCAGTTTGGGGGTATTGATGCACCTTTTGTAGGAGATATATGTAAGTGAAGCCGCAAAGCTAATATCATTTATTTTACCATCATAGTAATTTTACTGTTTTTTTGTTCTATTACTTAAACGGCAGCTATTTTAATTTATTGTTCTTCTTCAAAATTTTTTGCACACAGTTGAACCTGGGCTGTATTACTATAAATCTGCCAAAGGGTTTTTAAATTTCCCCGGATTTATTAAATATTTTCCGGGACTTTTTTTATCCAGATAAGGCTGTGTGAATTATGTCTAACCGAGGCTACCAGGATACTAACCTAAATTTCAATGAAGTTTGTTGACCCAGTATCTGCGCAAATAAATATCATGCCATTGGGCGAGGGGCCAAAATAAAAGAAACAAGTTTCATATCTTTCTATATAAAAAAGAATGGAACCATATATAATAGGTATAGACCTGGGCACTGGAAGCACAAAAGCAGTTGCCTTAAATTATTCAGGAGAAGTGATTGCTTCCGCCCAGTTTCATTATTCCGGTTTAGATGCGCCTCACGGCTATTCTGAGCAAGACCCCGAAATAATATGGAAGGCTTTTAGAAATTGCTTAATTGATGTAACAAATATTTTGAAGCAGGTACCCTTTGCTGTTAGTTTCAGCAGTTGCATGCACAGCCTTATTGTTATTGATAAAAATAACCATCCAATTACTAACCTGATTACCTGGGCTGATACGCGAAGTGAAAAGATAGCTGAAGAAATTCGTCAATCAGATGTCGCTGAAAGTATTTACAGGCAAAGCGGTACCCCAATTCACTCCATGTCGCCTTTGTGCAAAATTATTTGGTTCAGCAGGAGCCAGCCGGGGATTTTTGCAAAGGCTTTTAAATTTATTTCTATCAAAGAATTTATATGGCACAGGTTATTTGGTGAGTACGAGATTGATCAGTCAATTGCTTCTGCTACGGGATTATTTAATATTGAAGAAAATATTTGGAACAAGCAATCTTTACAATTGTGCAATATTGATGCGGAACAACTTTCTGCTATCGTTCCTACTAATTTCATGCGGAATAAAATTCGCTCAAATATTGCTGAAGAATTGAAGATTTCTCAAGACACCCAATTCTGCATTGGAGCAAGCGATGGATGTCTTGCAAATATTGGGAGCTTTTCCTTGGAGCCCGGTACAGCCGCACTTACCATTGGAACAAGCGGCGCAGTAAGAATAGCGCACAGCTCACCGGTATTTAATTTTGGAGCGATGATCTTTAATTATGTACTGGAAGGCGGCACCTTTATCTGCGGTGCACCAGTCAATAACGGTGGAAACGTGTTAGAATGGATGATGAAAAATTTTCTTGAAAATATCAATCCTGTTGATAAAGATTATGTGCAGTTTTTTAACAAAGTTGCCAATACAGAAGCAGGGTGCCAGGGATTAATATTTCTTCCTTACCTGCATGGAGAGCGTGCACCTGTATGGGATGAAAAGGCGAGCGCTGTATTTTTTGGAATAAAATCATTTCATACACAAGCGCATTTTTCAAGAGCTGCAATAGAAGGAGTTTGTTACGCATTAAATAATATTTTGGAAATAATAGAAGAGTCTGCCGGGCCTATCCGGCAGCTTAATGTAAGTGGAGGGTTCATCCATTCCGGTACGTGGATTCAGATATTGGCTGATGTAACAGGGAAGAAGATTTGCAGCATACAGGCAGAAGATGCGTCGTCTTATGGAGCAGCAATGCTCTATATGAAAGCGATGAATCTCATTGAAGATTACCAATCATTAATACCGGCAAATGAAATTATAATTGAACCGGTTGAAGAAAACTTTTCGGCACATAAAAAATATTACCCGGTTTTTAAAAAATTGTATGGCAACCTGAAAGATTCCATGCACACAGTTAACGAAATTGAGACACTACAAGCCGAAAAATAAAATCTGAGCAATACATCGCAGGCGCAGACTTTATTTTTTTATTGAAGCTTACTTACATCATAATAACTTACAGAAAGAATTTGAAGCCGATTGCAAGGATGCTTAACAAGTCCGAATTCAAATTAATATCACCCCCAAAGGCATTTCTTTCATTACTTGCACTCGTGTAGTTGTCATTCGTTTTCGTATGAGAAAAGCCCATTGAAAAGAAATTAGCATTAATAGCTTTTAAGCGTTACTAAATTTTAATACATACTTTTTACCCCAATAGAAGTGCTCACTTTTACAATGGAAATAAGGCATTATGTATTTGCAGGAATGCGGATAATAAACTCAGCAAATTCACCTTCCCTGGTGTTGATGGTAATGGTACCACCATGGGCTTTTACGATGTCGTAACTGAGCGATAGCCCCAGACCCGTGCCCTGCCCCGCAGGCTTGGTGGTGAAAAACGGGTTGAATATTTTATCAGTTATTTTTTGGGGAATGCCGGTGCCATTATCTTTTACAGAAATTTCTACCCCCAAACCCCCTAAAGGGGGCTTTAGAGCCTTTGTGGTCACTGTTACTTTTGGTTCGTATTCTTCACTCCCCTTTAGGGGCTGGGGGTCCTTCTTTTTTTCTGTCACCGAGTAAAACGCATTGTTGCATAAATTCAATAATACCCTGCCTATGTCCTGCGGCACGATATTAACTTTTGGAAGATTCTCATCAAAATGGGTATCCATGGTTGCATTGAAACTTTTGTCTTTTGCACGGAGGCCGTGATAGCTGAGTTTTAAATATTCACTGGCCAATGCATTTATATCAGTTGGTTCTGTATGCCCTGTACTCGACCGCGAATGTTGCATCATACCTTTTACAATAGCATCTGCCCGCTTGCCATGATGATTTATTTTTTGCTCGTTTTCTATGATGCCATTTGAAATAGATAATGCTTCACCTACGTTTCCTTTTTTTAATTCCTGTTGAAGTTCATCCAACAACTCAGCATTCACATCTGAAAAGTTATTTACAAAGTTGAGTGGGTTTTGTATCTCGTGGGCAATGCCGGCGGTAAGCTCGCCGAGTGAAGCCATACGTTCGCGATGCATTAATTGCATTTGCGTTGCCTGCAATTCTCTAAGCGCATCTTCCGCCTTTGCTTTTTCTTTATCTGTTTCCTGCTTTTGTTTATCTAAAATTTTATAGGCTTTTTGTTTACTCTTATTATTTCTCAATATGATGCCAAGTGTTATTACCGTTAAACCAAATATGATCATCAGGGAAATCAATAAATTTCGCTGATTTCTTTCCTGTTGATTGAGCAATTTCACCTGGGCCTGATGCTGGGAGTTATCAAACCGGGACTGCAAATTATACATAGCCTGCACGGATTTAATATTACTAAGGCTATCCCTGTAGGCTATATAATTTTTATAATGTTTAAGAGCTTCGCCCAGGTTTCCCATTTTTTCATATAGCTCTGACACTTTAAGGTTAGCATTGGCAATCTGTTCTTTTAACTTGTATTTGTCAGCCAGGCTCAAACTCCTTAGTGCATAATTCAATGCTGTCTGCATGTCTCCTTTATCGGAATATACCTCAGCCATAGGAAGAAGATAGTCGCAGATTGGATAATAATCCTGTGATTCTTCCAATATGCGAATGGCGTCATTTATATTTTTTTCGGCAAGATCATTATTGCCAAGATTAGCATACACTACACCAAGATTACCGAGGCAATAGACTTTTCCAGTCAGGTAATTCAAATTATCGAAAATGATCTTTGCTTCGTTTAAATACGAAAATGCAGAATCATATTTTTTAATATTAAGGAATTCATCACCTGCGTTAGCCAGTGCAGAAGCCAGGCTATTTGAATCATTAGATTGCCGCATCGCAGTTATAGCTTTATTGTAATAAAGCATCGCGGTCTGGTGGTTTTTTGCGACTGAGTAAATGTTTGCTACTTCTTCATAAGCGTTTCCTTCACTTTTAGAAAGATGTGATCGTTTCGCTATTTCAGCGCTTTTAAAGAGTGCATTTAGCGCCGTATCCAGGTTGCCAAGCAATCTTTCTTTCGTCCCCTTCCAAAAATAACCGGCACTAAGGTATTTGTCGTCACCTGCCTGTCGGGATAGACTTATCAATTCTTCCGCATACCGCACACCTTGTTTTAAATCCCTTACTTCATTGAAAGAAAGATCTATAAGTAAATTGTACTTTGAGATGCCTTCTGCTGTATCCCGCTGGTAAATAATTTTAAGACTATCAGCTACTTTTTGATCCTGTGCAAAACCACGGTACATGGTAAATAAGCAGAAGGCTAATAAAAGGAAATAGGTTTTTTTATTACACATGGCTGATGGTGAACAGAAATTTGTGACCGTATTTTGCGGATAATTATAGAGCTCAAGACATTTCTCCAGGACCCACCTGCGTTTGGCTGATAAGTTACAAATATTATGATTTTGGTGTACTAAGTTTTTCAAGCTCAGATTTGGCGGCCTTCCATTTTCGGTAAAATAATATAGATGTTAGTAAAGGAACTATGGCTCCTAAAAAGAACATTAATATTGAATTATTTATGTCTCTCGTTGGCCGGATAGCAATTTTGGGATCTAATTGTTTTCTTTCGGGACTTGTTGTGAGCACATAAATTATTCTGTACTTCCAATCGCGACGAGGCTCTCTTGGCCTGACATCTCCTCTCTCCCGGGAATAACCGCCACTGGCCGGTAAGTTGTTGCATGGAGGATTAGCACCTTCGATCCGAAACCAACTAATATTTTCGCCAGGTTTTATGCTCCACAACACGTATTCACCGGGTAACACTATTTCGGTACCAGGGTCGGCTAATAATCCGGTAGCCGGATTTATTCTTAGTTCAATACGATGTTGACCGAAGGCATTACTTAAAATTATTGTAGACAATAAAGCCACACAAATTGATTTGATAATATAGTTCACGTTATGAATTTTAACTAACAAAAAAAATACTTGACAACTATTTTTCCTGAAAGTTTCGTACTGAGGTAAGTAAAAGTTCCGGTTATTTCTTTGAAAATTAGATAAATAAGACTTGTTGTTGGGCGCTTTTAATCAGGTTAGACCCTCCTAAACTAATAAACCCTTTCAACAATTCAAAGGGGTAAAACACCTTTTTTGAATCAGCCATATTCGCTATAACGTAAAAAGGCTACTCCCCAAAAAAAACATTACACATGTTGGCTCAAAATATCCGAAAAGAATAAATTGAAAAGACGAATAAAAGAAATTGTATCCTGTTTCGTGTAGCCCTTTGCGTTAGGTATAAATGCTTTTCTAAAAATATAGTATAGGTGTCATTATCTCAATTAGTAATCAGACTCAACAATATCTCTTTTAGTTCGCCTTATGCATCTCATAAAAAAAGGCCTTATAACATTGTATAAAGCCTTCCTTTTATCAAGTATAGTTCTTTTATTTCTTACGCCTGTTCTCTTGCGCACGAGGCTGAACTTGCTTACCTGGATTATTCCTTTGCTGCACCCGCTCCTGGTTCTGCACCTGTTGCCTTCTTTGATTGTTGGCATTTACCTGCTGCTGACGCTGCTGGTTCTGCACCTGTTGCCTTTTTTGATTGTCAGCGTTTACCTGTTGCTGACGCTGCTGATTTTGTATTGCCTCTTTTCTTTGATTGTCAACCCTTGCCTGTTGCTGACGCTGCTGATTTTGTACAGCTTCCTTTGTTTGATCGTCAGCTCTTGCGGCATTTATTTGTTGCTGTCTCGCTGCATCCTGTTTTGCCTTGTCCCGGAGAATTTGTTGGTTGGTTGCACTTTGTTGTGTTGGCTCTTTGGTGGCCACACGAGGCCTGTTATCCGCTGCGTTATGATTATTATTATCATTGTGTGTTACACGAGCTTTCTCTATAGCAGCATGATTATTATTATTTGCATTCCCTTCCTCTATAAGCTTTGCGGGGCGACCATCATTTGCTGATGCAAACTGTCGCTTATCTGCTTTAGCTTCACTTTGATGTGATAACTGTAAGGATGTTGGCCTTACATGCGTTTCTTTTACTGCCACTTCTTCCTGCCTTGTGGGTCTGGCCGCTACTCCACCGTTACCGTTATAGCTCGCCCTGTTTTTGTTTATAATAGTATTGTTATTCACCACGGTTCTGTTAATGTAAGTATTATGAATAACAGTAGTATTTACGCGGGTTACAGCGGTATTATACCTGAAACTTCTTCCGCGCCATTCGCCGCCATAATAACCGCGGCCGCCATAGCCGTGTCCATAATTTATTCCACCATAGTATCCTACATTTCTTCCCCAATAGCCCGAGTGCCATCTATAGAACGAATTTGTAAAGCCCCAATAACCAGGCGTCCACAGAAACCCGGTTTCTGGTGGTAATACCCACATGCCGGGAACCCAATAATATCCGCCATCGTAAGCCCAATAACCAGGCACCCACATGTATCCATCGCCGGGCACATATGGCTGCTCATAAACAGGCAGAGCCGGCGGGCCTATTCTTACTGAAATACTGACTTGTGCATTTGTATAACTTACCGATGCAACGGTAATTAGTAATGCAAAAAAGAATTTTAATATATTTTTCATGATTATTTATTTTACTAGTTAGAGGTTTTAAATGCTTCAAAGATTAATGACTATTTGCTTTTCACTTTTCTTTAAAATATCAACTATCATGCCCTTACAATAAGACGTCATATAATGGAATTATCAGCCCCTTAGGGTAATAAATTAACAAGTTCCATGCGATAAAATAAAAGGCAGAATTGGAGGATTGTCCTTACTCAATTTACTAAAACCACCTGTATATTCTTTTCAAAAGGGGAGAAGCTATTAAAGCTAATGTGGCGGCTAACAAATACTGCTCTGTTGTAATACTTATAAAAATTGGAGGGGAATATTTAAGGGTTCGTTAACTGATTCACATTAAAATACCTAATAATCAATCATACAATTAGAATTCATTTTATGTGCCTGCGGATAATGTAAAATAGAAAGTGCTTCCTTTACCGGGTTCACTCTCCGCCCATATTTTGCCATTGTGTCGTTGTATTATTTCTTTTGAAATGGAAAGGCTTATACCTAATCCCTGGAATTGCATCGCTCTTCCTTCCTCCCTGTAATAGCGATCGAAAACTTTATTCAGGTTTTTCTTGCTTATACCAATACCATTATCATTTACAGAAACTTTTATCTCACCGCTCTGCATTGATGACCTTACTAAAATTTCATCGGACTTTGGGGAATATTTTACAGCATTGTTAAGCAGGTTATTCACTACCTGCCCCAGCCTGTCATGGTCGCCACTTACCTTTTGGTGTACACTGTTTTCGAGCATTATTTTATGTGAAGGCGTTATCATCTGTACGCTCTCAATTACATCGATGAGCATTTTATTAAAGTCGAAAGAAGTAACTTTCAGCCCGAACTTTCCGTGCTGTATCTTGCTTACATCAAGTAGCTCTGCCACAAGTTCATTAATCCTGTCAATGGATGCGCTTGCTTTTTCTGCAAAAATAAGGTCATCATCATTTTTTCGTTTCAGGCCATGCTCCAATAATTGCACAAATGCCTTAGCGGAAGTAAGCGGGGTTTTTAGCTCGTGGCTCGCGATGCTTACGAAATCATCTTTTTCCTTTTCCTTTATTTTTTGCTCCTGTATATCCGTCGCGGTGCCCACCCAGGAGGCAACCTGCCCCGCTTCATTCACAATAGCTAATGCGCGGCAGATATGCCAGCGGTACATTCCATCGCTTTTTCTCTTTAGCTCCAGCTCTATATTGAGATTATTAAGCGTGCTTATCGAATGCTCCCACGCTTTGGTGGCTTCCTCCTGCTGCTGCGGCTTTACAAAAGGGAGCCAGCCTTCTTCCAGCGCCTGCCGCAGCGATATGCCGGCATAGTCGAGAAAATAATTATTGAAATATGTAAACTCACCGGCTGCGGATGTTGAAAAAGTTATCTGGTTAACAGAGTCTAAAATAAGCTTCAGGTTTTCCAGGTCTTGCAATTGCCCGGCCTTCTTTTTTTCGGTGATATCGTCAAGCGCCAGCAATATCAAATGCTTTTCGTCTTCTTCGGGTATCGGCTGTGCATTAAAAACAATAGTACGCTCTCCCATGCCCGGAAAATTGTAAGTGGTTTCCCATTCCAGCCAGGCTTCCGTTTTGCTTTGTATGCGTAGCAACTGGTCCCTCAGGCCGAAAATATTCCAGCCATCATTTTGCAGCGTAAATAACACTTTGCCCAGGGTTTCCTTTTCTGTTAAAGCGAAAATATTGAAGAAAGCCTTATTGGCGCTCTTTACGGTAAAATTGTGATTGAGCACTAATAAGGGCTCATGCGCAGCAGTTACGATTGCCTCTGCGTATAGGCGCGACCTGTTATACTGTTCGTTACGGTCAAAAAGTTCCTGGTTTACGGTTATCAGTTCTTCATTAGTGCTTTGCAGTTCCTCTTTGCTTGTTTCCAGTTCCTCGTTAAGGCTTTGCAATTCTTCACTTCCGCTCAGCAATTCTTCGTTGGCGCTTTGCAATTCTTCATTGGCGGCTTCCTGGTCTTCAGTGATGCTGCGCATATTTTCGCGTGCCTGTAAAAGATCTTTCTCCAGTTGTAGCACGCGAGCGTCTTTTGCCGCGGCTATAGATTTATATTGCCTGTTCTCTTTGTCGCCGGGCTTTGCCTTGCCTACAGGTACTTCATGGTCTCTAAATAGAATAAGAAAGTGAAGATCTATCGTATTAAGCAAAGGAATTACTTCAATGCTTACCACTTTTTTTCCATCGTCTGCGGGTATGCCTTCTTTTGTAAAAGCCTTGCGTGCAGCCTTTGCTTTGTGCAACCCGTTCCGCAACTCAAATGCTAAACCATACCTTGCCATCTTTAGCACGTTCAGGCTGGCTTTGCCTGGCGACGGCTCCAGGTATGGCCCTGTTGATCCGCGGAATTGCAAAATATCAAACTGCTCATTCACTATCACCCCGGGCGGTGTATATTTTGCCAATAAAATATCATCGGCATTTTTTTGAAAATCATCCTTGTTGCGCTCATTGCCCCTGAATGCATAATCTGTGTCTTTAAGTTTCTCTTCCCGTGAAAAAGAATTAACATTAATGAATTTCCCCGATGATAATTTTTTAGTAAAGACTTTATCTTTTTTGTCCGCCTGCCGAAAAAGCCCCGAACTTCCCGCACTTTCAGATTTCCCCAGCAGCAAAAATCCTTTCTCGTTGAGTGCATAATGAAAAATAGCAAATGCCTTTTTCTGCAGAATGGGCTCCATATAGATGAGCACATTCCGGCAACTGATGAAGTCCATCCTGGCAAAAGGGGGATCTTTTAGAAAATTATGCGTGGCGAATACACACATATCCCTTATGATCTTTTTTATCTGGTAGCTTCCATCAGCCTTCGAAAAAAACTGTTGCAGCCTTGCATCGGAAATGCCCTCCAGTTGACGTGTGCTATATACCCCAGCCCGCGCTTTTGCAATGGAGTATTTGGAAATATCGGTAGCAAAAATCTGGACCTTGATGTTGGAGGCTTTATCACTAAGAAATTCGTAGAGGCATATACCCAGGGAATAGGCTTCTTCACCGGTAGAGCAGCCAGCCACCCAAATGCGTAAGGGGTTTACATGTGTCCCGATAGTTATCGGGATATCTTTCAAAAGTTCGGGGAAAACGCTTTCACAAATGTTTTTGAAAGTTTTAGCATCGCGAAAAAAAGAAGTAACCGGTATAAGAAGATCGCGAAACAATGTTTCCTGCTCCTCCCTGCTATCTTGTAGCCGCCGCAGGTAATCGGCTATTTTTTCTACTTTAAGCATTGCCAGGCGGCGCAGTATGCGCCTGCGTATAGTAGTTTGTTTATAAAAATTAAAGTCTGCCCCAAACTTAAGGCGCACAAGCGAGAGCACGTTGCGGTAACTTTCCTCTTCTGATTTTTCACCATTCCCCGGTTTGTCATCCTCATCAAAATTTTCCAGGGTGCGTATAATCTCCATTAACCGGTGCGGCATTTCTTCCGGCAGCATAATAAAATCTGCCACCTCCGCTTCTACGGCGCTCTGCGGCATATCTTCATAAGCGGCGGAAGCAGGGTCTTGCGCAAAGGTGACACCGCCGTGATCTTTAATTTTTTTTAGCCCTATGGTACCATCCATTCCCGTACCGGAAAGCACGATGCCTATTGCCTGGTTTTGATGCACCTCCGCCAACGATGAAAAGAAAATATCTATCAAATTATTTTTCTTGCCGGCCGGCCTCGGGCTCAGTTGCAACACGCCATCATTTGCCACCAGCATGCTGTTCGAGGGGATCACATAGATGTTGTCCGGCTTTACTTTTACATTATCGCTTACTTCCTGCACGGGTATAGAAGTTTCTCTCTGTAAAATTTCGGGCAGCGTGCTGCTATGTTCGGGATGCAGATGCTGTACCAATATGTAAGCCATGCCGGAATTGGCTGGTATAGCGCCCACCAGTTTTTTAAACGCTTCCAGTCCTCCTGCAGATGCGCCAACACCCACAACCGGGAATAGCTTTTTTGAAGGAATTTTTTTTGAAACAGCTTTCGGAACTTTAGGCATGTAGGGCATTTGTCGTGCAGGTATAGGCTAACGTTATTAGTAGGCTTTCAAAAATGCTGAAAGCAATCTATGTACTATTGGCAGGCGAAAATTTACTTTAATTATAATCATACAGGTTTACACCCAGCCCGCGTAATATCTCAAATCCTTCCGGGGTTACCTGCCACAAAGATTGCGTACGGTTTTTTACCACCACGTCTGTAAGCACTACGAGGCCCCTTGTGATCAGTGCGCCGAAAGAGCCGCCCTTTATGTCTGCCGGGCCAAATGGAATTTCCCTGTGCTGGCGTACGCCAGCCTCTATTAGTGAAACAATCATAAGCCTGGAAAGCACGGGTTGTTTTCTTCTCGCCGGTAATGCAATAACCTTTGAATTCATGTAAAGCAAGGTAGCTATTTATTAAAGATGTCAGCAAAATATTATTGAGGGAATTATGGCAATTTATCTTAATGGATAGTTCCAAAAACGCAATGAAAGATGGAACAAATCTAAGCGGATGTCTAAGATGAAAAAAAAGTTATGAGTAAAAAGACGGGGGATATTTGATGAGCAATTCAAGTTAGAAGGGATCAGCAAGTTGGGTGACCTATTGGAAAGATTAAAGACCTCTACAGACTGGGAAGTATTTGCTGAACAAGTATTTGATAAAGGAAACCAAAGGGGCTTGGTGGAAGGCCGCCCTTCGATCATATAATAATGATGTTTAAGATTTTGATATCACAGGAGTATTTTGGTTTAAGGGATGAGCAAATGGAATTTCAAATAACGGATCGCTTCAGCTTCATGCGTTTTTTATGAACCCCCGGAAGAAAAACTGAGTAAAATCAGCGGGTCTATAATATTGTCAGAAAAATATAAAATCCCTTTTTGAAAAAGTAGTTTTTAGAAGTACCCTAATGATTAAATTTGAAGAAAATAAAGACAAGAATGTTCCCAATTCCTAATTCCTAATTCAAAAAGATGCCCCACTATCAGCAAGCCGGTTCCATTCCACATAAGAGACACACACAGTTTCGTAAACCCGATGGCACTTTATATTCGGAGCAATTGTTTTCTACGGAAGGTTTTTCATCTGATTCTTCTTTGCTTTATCATACACATCCGCCTACCCAAATTATCAAAACTGACAAGCCACATTCCGTAGCACCTGAAGTAGCAGAAGAAAAAATGCTGCAGCACCGCAGCTTCCAGGGCTTTAAAATAAACCCTGAAAAAGATTATATAAAAAGCAGGAAGCCTGTGTTAGTTAATAATGATTGCCATATTTCTCTTGCCGCTCCTATGGAAAGTATGCGCAGTTATTTTTATAAAAATGCAGATGCAGATGAAATGATTTTTGTACACGAAGGAACGGGTAATATAAAAACTATTTATGGGGATATTAGGTTCGGCTATGGTGATTACGTCATTATCCCGAGAGGCACTATTTACCAGGTGGATTTTGATACAGAAGAAAATCGCCTTTTTATATTAGAATCGTTTAGCCCTATACGTTATCCTAAACGCTATGTAAGCAAATTTGGCCAACTAATGGAAAACTCACCTTTCTGCGAGCGGGATATAAGGGTGCCTGCAAACCTTCAAACGCATGATGTAAAAGGAGATTTTCTTATTATGACCAAAAAAAAAGGAATGATGTACGGCATCCATTATTTGCATCATCCTTTTGACGTGATAGGTTGGGATGGTTGTTGCTATCCGTTTGCTTTTTCTATACATGATTTTGAACCCATAACAGGCAGGGTGCATCAGCCGCCGCCTGTACACCAGACTTTTGAAGGAAATAATTTCGTGGTATGTTCTTTTGTGCCAAGAATGTATGACTATCATCCAGAATCAATACCTGCTCCTTACAACCATAGTAATATTGATAGTGATGAAGTACTATATTATGTGGATGGTGATTTTATGAGCCGCAAGCACGTTACAAGAGGCATGATAACACTTCATCCCGGTGGTATTCCGCACGGCCCACACCCCGGTGCTGTTGATAAAAGTATTGGAATGAAAGAGACGAAAGAGCTTGCTGTGATGGTTGATACTTTTCACCCGTTGCAACTTACGAAGCAGGCACTTGAAATAGAAGATGATAAGTATGTAATGAGCTGGGCGGAGTGAAAGACCAAATGTTTTTTGTCTTATCTTTTTTTTCTCTTAGTTTTAATCCTCTTTATTTTTTAGAATAAAATATAAAACATGATAAAATTCAGCGATCTGAAAATAGGTGACTATGTACTTGCAGAATCTGATGGACAGGCATGGCAGGGAGAAGTAAGCGGCTTTAATAACGACGAAAAGGAAGTTAACATCTACAATGGTGTACAGGATTTTTATTTCAAGACTGACGATCTTTACCCGATTCCTCTTGATGAAAATCAACTAATGAAATTAAAATTTCAGAAAGGGGTAAATGATGATGGCTCAGTAAAGTATTCGAAGGGTGCTTTTCGCATTCAATGCCCAACGCAGGATAATTTTACCAATTTTGAAATGTGGTATAGAAATGAAAAGAGAATTATGCTTCATCCCATTTCTTTACACGAGTTACAAAACCACTACCATTCAATGACGAAGGTTCATCTGACCGATGATATTATGTGATTATTTCAGTGTAGCAGCCGTTAGTGTAGTTGCTGTATTTACATCCTGCACTATTCCGAAAAAATCTAAATGAACGACGCTTGTATTTTCAATCAGTCCATATTTTTTTGCGTACCAGGTATCAATACTCGTAGTAAGTGATGAAGGCGGAATAAAAGCAGAGCTTATCTGCGTGGAAACGTGAATTACATCATTATAAACAACACCGTGTACCGTTCTTGATATTCCACTTTCAGCTATAGAATTGGAAACAGTGAAAGGTATAGGAATGGTTGAGCCAGGTATATCAACATTTACATTTTGGCTCCAGGTGCCGCCGACAGCTACATTATCCTTTAGATAGAGCCTGTCAATTATCGCATTGCTTACTCCGGTAGGCAATGAATCAAATTGGTAATAATCATGACCGATGACAGTCATATATTGATTGCCACCTGCAGAATTGGTGAAAATGTGATAGCTTTTTCCACTGATGCTTGTGTCTGCAGATGTTGCCGTAAGTGTATAGTCACTCGGGGGCACGGCACCTGAGTTATCAATTACATGATAACTCCAGCTACTTCCCGAAGAACTGGTTAAATAGGTATCATTCTGTGGTGGGTTGGTTGTGTTGTCATTTTTTTTACAGGAGAGAATGAGAACCAATAAAGAAAAGAGGGCGATTGATTTTAGTCTCATAATGGTTTTTGAATGATTAGGTAATAGGTAGCGCTTTTTTTGTAAAATTAAATTATTATCTCTTATCTTTGCGCTCCCAAAAATAGTATGGCCAAACAAGCATTAATTAAACAAGACGGTACGATCCTGGAAGCCTTATCCAATGCGATGTTCAGGGTAAAGCTTGAAAATGGGCATGAAATTTTGGCGACTATTTCCGGTAAAATGCGCATGCATTACATCAGAATTCTACCTGGAGACAAAGTCGGCGTTGAAATGAGTCCTTATGATCTTTCAAGAGGGCGAATCATTTTTAGATATAAATAGAAGCTTAACAAAAGCTTAATAAAACAAAGAATATGAAAGTAAGGGCATCTATAAAAAAAAGAAGCGTTGACTGTAAAATAGTTAGGCGTAAAGGAAGATTGTACGTAATTAACAAAAAAAATCCACGCTTTAAGCAAAGGCAGGGATAAACCCCTAACCCCTAAAGGGGGATACCCCGGAACCCCTAAAGGGGGAAAGAAGAAAAGAAATTGATAATTAAAAATTAAAGACACAGATGGCTCGTATTGCCGGTATTGATTTACCAAAAAACAAAAGAGGTGTTATCGGACTTACTTATATATATGGTATAGGTCCTTCCACTGCCCGTTACATTCTGGATAAGTCTAATGTAAATTATGACAAGAAGGTAAATGAGTGGAATGATGAAGAACAGACTGCTATAAGAAATGTAATAAGCGGTGAGTTCAAAACAGAAGGAGCACTTCGTAGTGAAACACAAACAAACATTAAGCGATTGCTCGATATTGCCTGTTATCGTGGGTTGAGACATCGTAAAGGTTTGCCACTTCGTGGGCAGCGTACCCGTACTAACAGCCGCACACGTAAAGGAAAGCGTAAGACAGTTGCTGGTAAAAAGAAAGCACCTAAGAAATAAACCCCTGGCCCCTGAAGGGGGACAAGGACAGTATCCGTAAGGGAAAATATAAATAAGGCTTACTGTTTTTTTTGAATTAACACCGATCTCCAGTAAGCCGGAAGGAGGGTTGATTCAGTCCCGATTTTATCGGGGTAAATTTTTAAAGATTACCTATTAGTTCAAATTATGGCAAAAGCTTCCAATCAAAAAGCAACAGGTGCGAAAGCATCCTCTAAAAAAAGAATTGTAAAAGTTGAGCATTACGGAGACGCACACATCGTTGCAAGTTTCAACAACATTATTATTAGTCTAACCAACAAGCAGGGGCAGGTAATTTCCTGGTCATCTGCCGGTAAAATGGGTTTCAGGGGTTCTAAAAAGAATACCCCTTATGCAGCCCAAATGGCAGCAGCTGATGCAGCGAAAGTAGCATTGGATGCCGGCTTGAAGCGTGTTGATGTTTTTGTAAAGGGGCCGGGCTCAGGGCGTGAAGGTGCTATCCGGTCTTTATCACAATCAGGTATTGAAATAGTAATGATAAAAGATGTGACTCCTTTACCTCATAATGGCTGCAGGCCTCCCAAGAAAAGAAGAGTTTAGTAGAATGTACGACATACCAGGTGAGATCTGCGATGTTACATTGCACATCGTACATCAAACATCGTACATATTTTTAATAACCGGGTGTATCATTAATTTTTGATTTTTAATGATGATATACCGACACTAAAAAATCAATAACAATTATGGCTCGTTACACAGGACCAAAAACCAAGATTTCCAGGATTTTTGGTGAACCCATTACCGGCAACGGCAAGTGGCTAACTAAAAACAGCAATCCTCCCGGAATGCACGGTGCAGCACGCAAGCGCAAAAGCCTTGGTGAATATGCACTTCAACTTCGCGAAAAGCAAAAAGCCAAATACACTTACGGTGTATTGGAGAAACAATTCCGCAACACATTTAATGAAGCATCACGCCGTAAAGGTGTAACCGGTGAAAACCTGATAAAGCTTCTTGAAGCACGGCTTGATAATACAGTTTTCCGTATGGGAATCGCTCCCAGCAGGCAGGCTGCGAGGCAACTTGTTTCACATAAACACATTACCGTTAATGATAGCGTGTTGAATATTCCATCCTACTCTTTGAAACCGGGAGATGTAATTAGTTTGAAAGAAAAAACTTCTGGCAATACTAATATTACAGGAAATCTTCGGCCAAAGAATCCAAAATTTAATTGGATTGAATGGAGCGAAGCAAATATGCAGGGCACGTTCATTGCATATCCCGAAAGAGAAAGTGTTCCGGAAAATATTAAGGAACAACTTATCGTGGAATTGTACAGTAAGTAAACCCGCCCCTAACCCCTAAAGGGGAATGAGGTTTTTTTGAACATTAATTTATAACACGCTTTAAGCCTCTTTAGGGGTTTGGGGTATCAAAAACAAAATAAAAAATGGCCATTTTAAATTTTGTAAAGCCAGACAAAATCGTTCTCCAGAAAAGTACTGATTTTGAAGCACAATTCGAGTTCCGTCCGTTAGAACCAGGTTACGGTGTAACCATTGGCAATGCTTTGCGCAGGGTATTGCTTAATTCTTTGGAAGGCTATGCTATTGTAGGCATAAGCATCGCCGGAGCTGATCATGAATTTGCTACTATCAAAGGCATAACAGAAGATGTCACAGAAATTATTCTTAACCTGAAGCAGGTACGTTTTAAAAAGAAAACTGACCAGGATGCAGGCACAGAAAAAATAAGTCTTTCTTTAAAAAATAAATCTGAATTCACTGCAGGTATGATAGGCGATGCGTCTCCATCATATGAAGTAATGAACCCGGAATTATTGATTTGTACAATGGATAGCTCAGCAAAGCTGGATATCGAAATTACGATTGGTAAAGGCCGTGGTTATGTACCCGCAGAAGAGAGCAGGGAAAAGAGCTCACATTTTGGATATATAGCAGTTGATGCTATTTACACGCCAATCAAAAATGTAAAATACAGCATAGAAAATACAAGGGTTGAGCAAAGAACAGATTTCGAAAAGCTCGTGATGGATGTGGTTACCGATGGTACCATTCACCCTGAAGAAGCAGTGAAGCAGGCATCAAGAATATTGATCCAACACCTGATGATCATTACTGATGAGAATATCACTTTCGATAATAAAGAAGAGAAGAAAGAAGACCTTGTAGATGAACAAACTTTACAACTTCGTAAAGTATTGAAAACGCCATTGGAAGATCTTGACCTGTCGGTAAGAGCATTCAATTGCCTGAAAGCAGCTAAGATTAATTCATTGAGTGAGTTAGTACAGTATGAGCAGGAAGACCTTATGAAGTTTAGAAACTTCGGGCAGAAGTCTTTAAGTGAAATTGAGCAGGTGCTGAATGAAAGAGGTCTTGGTTTCGGAATGGATCTTAGCAAGCTAAAGCTTGACGACGAATAAGTAGCCCCTCTAAATCTCCCCGAAAGGGAGACTTGATAACATTAGTAAAGTCACCTAAAGCCTGTCATCCTGAGCCTGTCGAAGGATCGAAGGGCAATTAATAATAAAGGTTATAATTCCTGACACGGTATAACCTATAAAACAACAGTCATGCGTCACGGAAATAAAAACAACAATTTAAGCAGGACAGCCAGCCACCGCAAAGCCTTGTTAGGCAACCTCGCGGCACAGCTTTTTCAGCACAAAAGAATCGTAACTACATTAGCAAAAGCAAAAGCCTTGCGCCCTTATGTGGAACCATTGATAACAAAGGCAAAAGATAATACTACACACCAGCGCAGGCTCGTGTTTAGCCACCTCCAGGATAAAGAAGCGGTGAAAGAATTATTCGATGTGATCAGTGCAAAAACTTCTTCACGCCCCGGTGGATATACCCGCGTGATTAAGTTGGGAAAAAGGGTAGGTGATAATGCTGAATTGGCAATGATTGAATTGGTTGATTACAATGAAGTTTATGGCAAAGGTATTGGTGAGCAGGAAACTGCTACTAAGAAAACACGTAGGGCAGGAAGAGGTAAAAAAGCTGCTTCGGCTCAACCAGAAGTAGCAGCAACAACAGAAGTAGCAGCAAAATCTGCAGATGCTGAAGTAGAACCTGCGGAAGAAACACCAGTTACAGAACCCGTACCGGCTGATAATCCTGCAACTGAAGCGCCCGTAGAAGAGCCTGATAATACTGAGCCCGAAGTAAAAGCTTAATTTATATATTTTGCCCCGTTCAAACGGGGCTTTTTTTTGCCCTTTATTTTAAACTTATCCAAAGAAAGAATTTGATAAAAAATAGAATTGATTTTCCCCTCATTTCCTTTTCTTTGCAAAACCTTATAAATGTCTGATCAAAATCCTCCACGCTCCGCAGTTTTAATTTTAGAAGATGGCAATATTTTCCAGGGCAAAGCTTTTGGAAAAATTGGTACTGCCACCGGCGAAATTTGTTTTAATACCGGCATGACTGGTTACCAGGAAGTATTTACTGACCCGAGCTATTATGGGCAAATAGTAATAATGAACAGCGTACACATTGGCAACTACGGCGTAAATGAAACAGATGTTGAAAGCGACTCGGTTAAAGTGAAAGGAATAATAGGCAGAAACCTCGAAGAACAATATTCCCGTTTTGCTGCAAACGATTCCCTGCAGCAATATTTTGAAAAGCAAAATATTGTGGCGATAGATGGCATTGATACCCGTGCGCTGGTTACACATGTAAGAAGTAATGGCGCCATGAATTGCATAATATCTTCAGAAGGCCAAAGTATAGATGAACTAAAAGAAATGCTTGCTGGTGTGCCTTCAATGGACGGTTTGGAACTTGCCAGTAAGGTTTCTGTAAAAGATAGTTATACCATTGGTGATGAAAATAGTAAAGTGCGGGTTGCGGCGCTTGATTACGGAATTAAAAAGAATATTTTAAACTGCATGATTGAGAGAGGTGCTTTTGTGAAAGTGTTTAATGCAGATACAGAATTTGAAGAAATTGAAAACTTTAAGCCGCATGGTTACTTTATAAGTAATGGTCCGGGTGATCCTGAACCATTGCATAAAGCCGTTACTACTATTAAAAAAATACTTGCAGCAAAAAGGCCTTTATTTGGAATTTGCCTTGGGCAACAATTGCTTGCTTTGGCAAATGATATACCTACATTTAAAATGCACCATGGCCACAGAGGTTTAAATCACCCGGTAAAAAATTTAATAACAGGCAAGTGTGAAATCACGACTCAGAACCATGGATTTGGTGTGGATGCAGAAGCCATAAAAGAAAGTGAAAACATCGAGATAACCCACGTTAATCTAAATGATGATTCAATTGAAGGTATAAGGCTTAAAGACCGTCCTGCATTTTCGGTGCAATACCATCCTGAAGCCACGCCGGGCCCACACGACAGCCGGTATTTATTCGACCAGTTTTTTGGCTTGATGGCCTCCAGCGTTGAAGGGTAAATTGAAGTATTTTTGATAACGAAAAAGCATTAATAACTTTTAAAATAAAATCTCCCTTGAGGGAGTTAGAGGGTATGAAAATTGCAATAATAAACGGCCCAAATTTGAACCTTATTGGATCAAGGGAAACTGACATTTATGGAGGGGAATCTTTCGAACAATATTTCAATAAGATCCGTAAGAAATATGAGAACATTGATTTTGATTATTATCAAAGTAATGTTGAAGGTGAATTAATAAATGAACTACAACGCGCTGCTTTAAAAATGGACGGTATTATTTTAAATGCCGGAGCTTATACTCATACGTCAATTGCCATTGGCGATGCAATAGCCGCGATAAAAGTGCCGGTTGTAGAAGTACATATTTCCAATATAGAAGCACGGGAAGAATTCAGGAAATACTCACACATTACGGCCAAATGCGCAGGCACTATTTTTGGTTTTGGGATTAAGGGATATATGCTTGCAGTTGAGTCTTTTTTAAAATAATCCTTCTAAACGGCACACTGTTTCCATATTAAACCTGCCTACCAGGTTTGAATCTTCTTTATGCAAGGGGATTTTCAATACGATCCACTCCATCTTATTATTTTATTTTTGAAACAGGCATAGTCGCATAGATCGAGCCTTGCATTGGATTACATTTGCATCTCTTAAATAAAATATGAACCACGTTGCTACCTGGAGCATTGCATTTTTATCTATAACCGGGGTTATCATACGCCCTTTCAAAGTGCCGGAGGTCGTGTGGGCTGTAGGTGGCGCGATACTGTTGCTAGCGTGCGGACTTATATCTCCGGCAGAAGGGTTTACAGGAATCAACAGGGGTACAGATGTCTATTTATTTTTAACCGGTATGATGCTGCTGGCAGAAACAGCCCGCGAAGAAAAGCTCTTTGACTGGCTGGCCGCCCACGCTACCAATATAGCCAAAGGTTCAAGCAACCGGCTCTTTCTTTTGATGTACATAACAGGCACGCTCGTCACGGTATTTTTATCCAATGATGCAACTGCTGTTGTACTTACGCCTGCTGTGATTGCAGCTACAAAAGCAGCCAAAGTAAAGAACCCGCTTCCTTACCTGCTTATCTGCGCCTTCGTAGCGAATGCTGCTTCTTTTGTATTGCCCATTTCCAACCCGGCTAACCTGGTAATCTATGGAAGCCGCATGCCACCCTTGAAGCAATGGTTGCAACTATATTCGCTGCCTTCCGTTTGTGCTATAGTGGTGACCTACATAATACTTTACCTGGTGCAACGCAAAAACATCCGTCAAACAATTGAAACCCGCATTGAAATACCAGCGCTTACAAATGGCGGAAGAACTGCCTTATGGGGTATTGCGGCTACCGCGATTATTTTACTTATCGCCTCTGCATTGGATTTACAACTCGGCTTGCCTACGGCCATCACAGGTGTATTGACTACAGCCATAGTGTTGCTGGCTGCAAAGAAAAGTCCACAAAGAGTTTTACAAGGTATGACCTGGTCTGTACTGCTATTAGTTGCAGGCCTCTTTATAATAGTGGAAGCGCTTGATAAAACCGGGCTGATTGATATGCTGTCAACAATTTTGCAGCAGGGTATCAGTAGATCCATAACCGCAACTATATGGGGCTGCGGTTTTATTGTCGCCTTTGCCAGCAACCTGGTAAACAACCTGCCCGCAGGCCTTATTGCCGGGCACGTGGTGCAATCCGGAGAGGTGCCCGGCATGATAAAGAGCGCTATCCTTATCGGCACAGACCTCGGCCCCAACCTTTCTGTCACCGGCTCACTTGCAACCATTCTCTGGCTTGTTGCCTTGCGGCGGGAAGGCATCAATGTTACCGCCTGGGATTTTCTAAAAACTGGTTTGCTGGTAATGACAGTGGCGTTGTTATTTGCAATTGGTTCGCTTTGGTTGTGAGGGAATCGTAAAGTGCCGAGGAGTTTTTTATTTATGCGGTGGAGCGGTTCGCTGCTTTTTGCACCGAATTGGTCACTGCAATTTTTGAGATGACGGGGAAGAGGATCAGGAAGTCCAGTTTCGTTGGGGAGATGTGAAAAAACGATTAAATAGCATTTCAGATTTTATTTTAATAGTGGTCACCAGCGGATGCTGGCGGCACCTTGGGATTAAACAAAATCCTCACAATAGGTAAATTTTTGCGTTTTCAATTATTGTCCCGAATTTTAATAGCCTCTTCTATAAGATTCACAAGATTATTTTTTATATCATCGTAAACGTATGTACTGGTTGAATAAATTGAATTGAATGTTTTTACAATAGATGAAAGTTTCTTTCCATCATGATATACATAATCGAATGGGTTATAACCTTTGTCATCTTGTTCACCTGCGCTATTTTTTAAATTGTGGACATATATTCCGACAACACCTCTTTTGTCGTTCCAAGCCTTTTCAATTTCGTAGTTTATCCATTTCCTATCAGCTGTTCCATTACCGATTAGAACAACTAAACAAGTTCTCCCAATCATATTTTCATTAATCCATTTTTTTACTTCGTTATCTCCTTGAGCTTTTATTTCTGCCCATTTGTTATCTGAGACTTCAGAGTTACCTTCTATCGCTCCAATACTTCTCACCTGCCCTGCCCGCCAATGATCCTTTTGAAATTGGAAACTAAAAAAAACTTTCCTTGCCATAAGATTTGTTTTATCAAGTATTAAATAATGCCAGTTGATTTTCGTCTTCATTTAGCGGCACTCTTGCTCCATGTGTGATCGGATATGATAGAGAATGCATATTAACTTTTTCTAAAATTTCATCATTCTTAATTCGGTTAAGTAGCCATCGCTTTATCCAATACTTGCCAATCAACTCGCTTTGCAATTTTGGCTTTCCTTGTGGTATTAAATACTTAGGTCGCTCGGCTAAGCCCAGCAAAACATCACCAAAATTTTCTGCTAAAGCAATCCCATATACTACTCTTTTGTTACGATGATTTAAAATTGGATTACTCTCCAACTCTAAATGCTCCATTGCGTCTTTCAACTTTCTTATCAATGGATTTGCACCTTCACCGAAAATACTGTTCACACGCTTTCTACCACTTTCACGCCCAGCAACAGCATCTGCTAAAGTGATTGTGTTACTGCTGAAATGAAACGAACCAAAGCCCTCGCTGAATCCAAGTTCCTTGTATTCTATTTTGTGGCCTTTCTTCCCACCGATTTCTTCAACAGGAATTTTTATTCTGTTGTATTGGCTGCTTCCAACCCCATACAAACTTGTAGTGCCAAGCATTACAAGTTGCGGCTTCCGCACAAGTGCCTTGCCACTCATAGAAGAAGCAATTAAACTCACATATTCCCCATACTTCTCATTATAGTATTGGGTAAGTTCAGGGCTCGTCAGCATCATACAAACAAGTTTACCTCCCAGCAAATGATTATAAGGAGCAACAGAACCGGCAACAATAATGTCCATCATATTTATTCCAACGTGAATGGACTTTGCTTTTCTTGCTAATCTTTCTACAGCATTTCGAAAATCTGTATTCTCCAAACACCTTTCCAATTCTTTCTTCGTTCCCTTCGTGAACTCATATTTGTTCAGCATCATTTTTATTCCGAGCAGTTCTGCAAGCAGAGTCGCTCTTTTGCTCTTGAACAAATTTGTTTCGGCTCGTTGGGACCAACTCATTTCATCGTTACCAACACTAAACTTTGCAGTTTCAGGGTTGTTCATGTGCTTGGCCTTAAACAGAAGCGACAGTTCACGCAACTCCTTTATTTTTTCCGATGAAGGATTTCTGATGTCAGAAAGAGAAATGATTTTGCTCTTAAAAAAATCTTTCAGATAGATTTCACTAAGAAGCATTTCCAATGTTTCAATAATCCATTTTCCAAGCTTTGCTGATGGGTCATTTTTCAATCGTTCAATAAATGTTTCGCCATTCCAACCTATCCATTCATCTCTGCAAGTTTGTTGTGCAACAGAGCTACCAAGAGCTGCAATGCCAATCACCGGGTGATTGGGTGCAGCAGCATCACGAATCAAAATTGACATTGATCTTCCCGGCAACGATTTGTATTCGTTAATCCAGGTGTGTCTGAAGTATCTCCAAATGTCAGAGAGAGCCAAGCCGGTTTGCTCACATTTTTCTGTGGGTTCGACAACCTGAATGTAAGGCCTTACAATTTTGTTGAGCGCATCAACCTTCTTGTCTTCTGTTGCAAGGTGCTTTACTTCATTCAACAGTTTTTTCAATTCACTGCCATCACGCATAATAGAAAAGATCGACTGCCAGCCTTTGGAAGTTAGTCGCCTTTTTTCCATTCCTCGAATGAAATCTCTTACTGAAGTTTCTTTCAGTTGCACATCTCTGGCTAATAAATGCCTGCGCCTCGTTTTCGCTTTTTCATCGTCAAGATTTTTATCCTTCATGTCCAATGTTTCCAACTCCAGCAAAATCTTTCCTCTGTTCACTATCAGTTCCCAATCTTGCAACATCAAATCCAAAATCAAATTTTCCATGAAAGCCAAATCTGTATGTGGATGAAATCCCTTTCCACTATATTGCCCATTCACTTCCTCTTTCTCCTTCACCAAAAATTCAATTCTCACATCAATTCTTTTTCTGTTCACCGATTTCTTCACCCGCTTGCAGAAATTCAAAAACATTTCAAGTTGCACCTTGCTTAATTTCGGCTCTATATTTATTACTTCCTTTTCCATTAACTAATAAATGTTTTTAACTGAGAACTCCATTCTTTTTTGAAGTCCGAAATAATCTTGCCTTCCTTTCTTCCAGTAAATGCAAACTCTGACCTTGCAGCAGCAAAGATCAGCATCTCCATGACTTTGATAAACCCTGCTACATTGTTTATCCTTCGCTCGTGCAGTGCTTTAAAAACTTTGTCATAAAATAAATGAGCAGTGTTCACGGTCAATACAATGCAGTTTTGAATTTCTTCGACATCAAAAAAAATGTCGTCCTTCAATTCCTTCGTCACGATTTCATATTGCAGACCCTTGATTTTACTGCTGGCATTCATCTTTGTAACAACACCTCCATTTTTTTTCAGCGCAGGCAAGTACACATCAGTTCGTTCAAGTTGCTGTTTTGAATAAACTGCAGGATGCGTTTTCTTCAGGTCAATAAAATTCAAGCGCACTCGATTATTCAATGCCCGTGCTGTTTGTTCCATGTCAGGCACAAGAATGTTATTCATGAACTCCGTTTGCTTTATTTCTTGTTTGGTATGTGTTACACCAAACACTTCATCCAAATCAGGACTAAAAGAAATTTCACACCGCCACCAGTCATCATAATTTTCCTTGCGCTTTTCTCCCATGAAAAACCAACCGTAATCAATTTCTCTTTCAGCACGAAGAATTGTTACACCTGCACACTTCGTGATTTGGTTTCTTCGTTTCTCCTCATTAGGCAACTTTGCCCAATCCTGCACAGGCAATTCAATAAATCGCACCCGCACATCCGAAATATTTTTTTCATTACCTGGTAACTTTATTTCGTAATGCAATTCCTTGCCATAAGGAACACCACCTTTCAAACTCACTCCTTCGCCAATGAAAAGCGGGTCAAAGGCAATTACTTTTTCATTGCACACTTTTATTTCCACCCCACGCCAAATTGCATAACGGAAAATTCTTCCCAATTCAAATTGGATATGCTTCACCAAACTTTTCAAATACTTAAACGACAGGCGGTCGCATTTTTTCCACCGAACTATAGTCCCTGACTTACTATGAATTGGTAAAGAACATTCTGTGGATTTTTTAGGTTTTGGCAAATAAGTAAGTTTTTTATCAATCACCTCATCAACATCAAGGTAGTTGCTGATAAATGCGCCTTTGTTTTTCCATGTCGTTACTTCAACCCTCCGGCTTTGGCTCAAAGAACTATTTGGTAATCCCATTCCATAGCGACCAAGTTGACTTCGTGAATTGAATCGTGAACTCCCTCCGAATTGCAAAGCAAGATTGAGTTCGTTTTCTGTCATTCCTTTTCCATTGTCAACTACATAAACTTCATACTGCTCATTTTCTGATTCATCAACTTTGATAATTCGAATTTCAACTTTAGTCGCATGAGCTTCGATAGCATTGTCAACTAATTCTGCTAAGGCAGATGCAGTGCTTTTGTAGCCCGAATCTCTTGTAGCAATAATAAAATTCTGAAACTGTATAATACTTGTTTCCATGTTTGTGAAATTTAAAAGGGGGACGTTAGCCCCCTTTTACTTAACTCGCTTCTTCCTCTACGAAAGAAAGTTTATCAGCCATTGGGTCTTGCTTGTCAAGCATCTTCAATCTCAAATCAAGTTGCTTCGACCATTCAAATCTTTCGTTGCCATAAAAAAGTTGCTTCTCGCCATCTGACTCAGCTTCACATTTTCCAAATACAAATAACAAGAGTTCAATTGCTGTTTTTCCTCGATGGTCTTGCTGTGAATAAATGTCAGCATAAAAACGGTGTGCAGTATTAATCTTAATTCTGATTTGCTTACCCCAAATTTCAACATCGTAGAACGGTGCCCCAGGGAAGTCAGTGAATTCAATTTTGAATTTCTTTTTCTCTGCTTCTATTTCCATTCTTTCGACAACCGTCTCGACTTTTTCATTTTCCTTCTGCGCAATTTCTTCTGCTTTTTCCCTGAGCTTTTCTTCTCCTTGTTCCTTCTTTAAAATAGGCAATTCAAGTTGGTCGAACTTGTCAGCATCAGTCATTATTTGTTCTGAACTTCTGCTCTCATCTTTTTTCTCCTCGGTGATAACTTCATCTTTTGTTATTAGTTTTTTATGCCTTGAGCGAAAAGAAGTAACAATTGCTGGTATGTTATTCTCTTTAAAAATATCCCAGAGATAAGAATCAATTTCAACTTGTTGCTTATTCGTCGTAATCCCGAATAGTTCATCTAAGATTGGTTCAAAGTGTAATTCAATGCCCCAGTTAACATCATAGTTGACAATTGTTGTATTATCATTATTGCTTTGATAATTTGTATCCCTCACAACATCAATTTGGCGACCCGCTCTGCACACAATGAAATAACCATTGTTTTCTTTCATGGTATTCATTCGGATAGGAATCTCTCCCTTATTAGTGTATTTCTCTGGGTCGCCCTTTTGAAACTTAGGATGCATAAATGAAAACCTCAATCTTATATTACCAACAATATCCTTCCCATTTGCCAACTTATTTTTAACGGGGATTATCATTTCATCAAGCCCTTCAGCAAAATGACCGTTGCCTACATCATAGCCCATACAATTGGGATTTAGGAAAAGTGGGTCTATCATTTCAACTTTCTTATCGTTAACCGAAAAATTTAAATCGGGCATAAAGTGTCGATAGGTTAATCCAATATTTTCTAACATCTTTCGTTGAAAAGTTTGTGGTAAAGCATAACTTCTAATTCTATCAGGATTCAAAAGCAAAACAACTGTGCCGTGTTCGAGGTCGTCTTTCTTCCATTGCTTTTTGATATACTCTTTTACAAAAGCGGGTGGAGTTCCTTTTTCAAACTGTGGAGTAAAAGATGCGTTGCCTCCGCTTGTCATTGCTTTCTTAGCAATTTCATTAAGGTCAACTTTTACTTTGTGCCAATCACCTCCTTTTGTTTTGGAGTAAACTTCATACACACGGGTTACGCTTATGGATGCGGTTGGCAGGCCAAAACCAAATCTTCCTAACCCATCTCTTTGGTTATGTCTGTCTGTGCCTCCCCACTTAACCGCAATCTCTAACATCTCTGGGAACATTCCATGTCCATCATCAATAACAGCAATATTTGAAATTTTTTCTCTTGCACCTTTTACATTCTCCTTTTCAGTCGTGGTTATAATTGCAATTTTCTTTGCTCCGGCTTGTTCAGCATTATCCATTAAATCATTAAGAGCTTTGCGTATGTCGCGGTAGCCGCTATCACGCATACTCTCCATTACTTTTTCGGTAACGAAAAAGGAATCATCCTTTGTGCCCCCTGCTTTGATAGTGTCAAGAAATGCCCGTTGGCGTTCTAAACCTTGTAGAGATTCTATCTCATTTGTTTTAACTGTTGCTTCCATTTTGTTTGAATTAATTTGTTTGAAATTATTTGATTGATTGTTTAATTGAGTTCGAGAAATCCGGGAACGATGCCGATACTTAGGAGATATACTTTGAGTTTCGGGAGAGCATTTTTTACAATGGTGCAAACTCTCGCTTCCGAACATTGGCGTTGCAATGCAATCTGCCTCTTTTTGTATCCTTCAAAAAAGTGCATGTAGATTACTTCTTGTTCAAGTATAGTGAGTGCTTTTTCCAGAGCAGTCATTACGATTGCTTTCAAGTCAAAATTTTTGAAATCAGGATTCGGAAGAAAAAATGTTTCTCCGCAATATTCTTTTTTAAACTCCGTGAATTTTGTTGGCCTAAAAGTTTGCCTTCTCAATTCCATGAGATGGAACTTTGCGTAAGTACGAATTGAAACATCTTGATTCAAGTCATATTTCTCAATGGCTGTAAAAAAAGAGATTCGTGCTTCTTCAAGCAAATAGTCAAAGTCAATAAATGATTTTAATCCGACCCATTCTTGAATTGTAGCCCGAAGAAAACCTTCATTGTCAATAATGAGTTGATTCTTTGCGGCTCTTGCATGCAATTTATCGCTGGCCTTTGCAGCACGGAGTAAAAATAATTCGTTGCCTTTTTCAGGATGGAAAATGTAATAACCCGGCTTGGATTGTTTGTCCATTACAGTGCAGATTTGTGGAGTGTTCTGCAACTGTTGTTCTGTTGATTCAGAGGGGCTACTATTGAACCCCTACGGTGTCAGAAACGCTCCGGTTTAAAAATAATATGTAAAATTCTCTATACAAATGTAGTGTTAACCAACAAAAACTTAACCCCTGGAACAAAGTTTATTTTAAAAATTCCTTCCAAGTTAATGGATAGGCTTTTTTTATTTCAGTGATAAGTTCATCCGACGACGGATTGTGCAATTGAATTATTCTTTTAAAATCAGTGCTAAATTCTTTTTTCTTAGAGTTTTTTCCTCTGAACTCACTAAGACCTAACTGTATTCTTTTTGTTTCATTGTATGCATCTTGTATACTCATATCACCTTTCATTACTTTTTCATACAACTCAGGATTTGAATTCTTAACAGCTAGAATCTTAAGATCTTTGGGAGATGCCATTATGTTTAATTTTTGATACAGAAATTTTTTTAAAAGTACAACTTACATCGACCAATAGATTCACTTCTTTTTTTAGCCCCTATGGGTGTTCCGCGAAAAATTAATGCCGTCACCATGCACTAACCAATCAAATCCAAGGCTATCGGGTATCTTATCTCCTTTAATAAAATTTTTCCGATCACCATTTATACTCTCCCGGGAAGACGCCAAATTCCAAGGCGGCTAACAAGGATTAAAATTGAAGCAATTCAGCTTTTGCTGAATAAATTTGTTTGTCCAGCATTCTTTAACCATCGGTCCGTTACTGGTCATTGTAATTTCAATTTCTTTAAATGTCTTTGCACTTCTCTTTCTACCTGTTCAAAATCCGGTAAGTTTTTTATCTGTTCATTCATGGAGCTTTTCCAACGTCCTTTGTATTGTGGTAACCGTTCGGCTAATTTTTTAGGGAAATCAAGGTAGTTCAAATTCTTGCTGGCACATTTCTTTGCAAATTCATTTATATGAAATGCTGCATCCATCCCATGGTGTTCCAATAAAAACCAGATGTCATAAAAATCTCTTGCCTGCATCCGCTGCATAACTGTCCGCATTTTTTCTACCAACACTTCTTCAAGCGAATAACATAATAGTTGATGTTCTTCTAAATCAGAATAGCCAATGATACCCGTTTTCAATACCGGTTCAAATTCCAGTTTTTCACTTCTGGAAATATCAACTTTTACTCTTTTATTATTGCCTTGCCCGCCAAGCGGACCGGTATAGCTGATGTAAAAATTGATACCGCCATCTTCATGTTCGGGCCTGCCCCGATTACTATCGGGGTTAATAATTCCGAGCACTATGTTTGCTTCTTCCAAAATATATTCAAACGTTTCTTTGAACCAGGTAAATATTTGTTCATTGGTTATTTCATTGTTGAGTAATGTAAAATCAAGGTCTTCAGAAAACCGATAGTCTTCGAAATAAATTTTCTTTAAAACAGTCCCACCTTTAAATACAATTATTTTTGAAAGCTGTTCATGTTGTGCAACACCATTCAATATCCATGAAAGCACATAGTCCTTTTCTATCTGCTGGTCACGAACGCCCGCTTCTCTTGCCTTCTGTTTTATCTCTATGGGCTTAATCATGTGTAAATAGCTGATTTAATTGTTTCCGTTTCTATATTCTGCTGAATGCTCCATCTGCTGATTCGTTTTCCCGTTTTTGGTAATTCTGTATCCGCAATTACATAAGAGGTAGTTTTAAGTTTCTGTAATTCATCAATTATACTGTTATTTATTTCCAGCGTTTCTAAAAGAAATCCCAACCGTTTTATTACCGCTTGTGAATTAAATTTTTTGACATACTCAAACAACGTATCAAATTTGATTTTATCTTTTGAGATATAAATGGCTCTTGCTATTTCAACCATGCCACCAGCATAATCAGGTTTGAAAAGGCAATCAACAAAAGTTTTTTCTAAGTCTGAGCAAAGCACCTTGTTGAAATTATCTATCCATATTTTTTTTGCTCCAAAAAAATGTTTTTCATTGTGATAAATAAATTGAAAAGAAACATTTTTGATTTTTATTTCTGATGGCCGGAGTTGTCTGGAAACAACAATCTGTTCTTTTAAAGAAGGTTGAGTAATCAGGTTATGAATTTGCAAAGCAGAATAGTAACCGATATAGTGTTTGGCATCTTTTACCAAATGCTCTGCTATCAAATGCCAGTCGGGCATAAATGATTCAGCCTTTTGCTCGTAGGGAATGATGTAATAAACACCTTCTTTTAATCGCATTAAAAGTCCTCGTTTTGTCATGTCGCTAAGTAGCTCCCGAAGAGTGCTGTCCTTTGACTCTGGCAATGCTCTGAAAGCCTCACTATAATCAAAACCAGCCTTATTCTGCTCATTGAAATAAGATAGCAATTCATTGGACTGCGTTGATATATATTTATTCTTCATAGTAAATATGTCAGGATAAACCTGACTGTAATGATATGAAAGATAAATGATATTTTACATCTCATTAGATAAGAACTGTCGTTGCTCTCGTGTGAGAGTAAATGCCACATGCAAAGCCATGCCAAAAACACCAACAGTAGTCTAGACAACCCTACCTCACAACCCCCACTCATTCACAATAAATTCAAATACAAAATCCCAGTTATCAATGCCTGTTCCATACTTTGACCGCTCCCATCCCCACTGTTGTAGTCCATGTGCAGGATAACAAGGTTTACCCAACACAGCTGTCATTGGCGCCAGCAGTTACCAGCATAGTCGGAGGTAAAAGGTGGTTTTTCACCCTTATGCTATTTGTTTAAAAAAAATACGAGGACATACTTTCAGGAATTTCATGGTTGCAATACATAGCCTTCTTAGCGGTGGCAGTTTCACTTTATTACTGTGTGGTATTCTTTGTTTATTGCCTGAGTTTAAGGCTGGCTTGCATTGCGGTATAATCACCCAGATGATACGATCCCGGCTAATTTGCGGGAAGGCGTGTGATCAATATCATTCTTTAATGTGAATTTTATCATCTTTTCTAAGAGCTGGTTATTCTATTTTACAGCGGTTTAACAGCCCCTTGATTACTACTTAGAAAATTAATCTTTCAAAATTATTAGTTTTAATATGTTTGATATTACTAAACCTATCGACCTTACTATACACGCCGAAGGCACCGGCCCCAAACGAGTGCGCCGGCCTGTGTATGTTGATTTCATGCCTCCCTGCAACAGTGCTTGCCCCGCCGGTGAAAATATACAGGGGTGGATGGCACACGCACAGGCTGGTAATTATTTCGAAGCTTTTGAGGTTCTTGTGGAAGACAATCCCTTTCCGGCTGTTATGGGCCGGGTATGTGTTAAGCCCTGCGAAACAGGTTGTAACCGCACACACATTGATACCACTGTAAATATTCACGCCATCGAAAGGTTTATTGGTGATGAAGCGATCGCCCGCAAATGGCCGATACAATTTCTTTCGAATCCGACGGGTAAAAGAGTATTGGTAATAGGAGCAGGCCCATCTGGTTTATCCGCCGCCTATCACCTGGTGCGCATGGGCCATACGGTCGAGATTTTTGAAGCAGGTAGCCATGCAGGTGGCCTTTTGTGGACAGGAGTTCCGGATTATCGTTTGCCAAAAGAGATACTCGATGCAGAGATCAATCGCATTGTAACATTGGGTGTCAGGATCAGGTTAAATTACAAAGTGAACGATGTGCTGATGGAAAAGAAAGTCGGCAACTTTGATGCCGTGTATCTTGCTACCGGCGCTCAGCAAATACGAAAAGAAGATTTTCAAGATGATAAATCAATATACATCACAAACGCATTTGCTTTCTTTAATGAATTGGCGTTATATACATCTCCATACTCTTACAAGAAAGTGGTGGTGTATGGCGGTGGAAAACTGGCCTTATACCTTGCCCGTATTGTAAAAAGGTTGAATTCAGAAGTCTCTGTTTATTTCCCCGGCGATAAAAAACTGATGCCTGCGTATGATTATGAAACGGAGGATGCATTGGCAGAAGGGGTGGATGTGCAGCTTTTAAGAAGTATCAAATCTGTTACAAATAACAATATTACATTGGAGAAGATGGTTGTGGAAAAAGGAAAAGCGCTGGGTACAAATGAATACGAAACAATAGCAGCAGATGTGTTGATCATAGCCAACAAACAGGAAGCTGACTCGGGGTTTCTCCGTTCCGTTCCCGGTATCACCTTCGGCGAAGATGAAACTGTAAAAATCGATGCACAACGTATGACGGGCTATGAAGGAATTTTCGCCGGAGGGGATATGCTGCCCGGTGAAAACAGGAGCTCAACTATTGCCATAGGCCAGGGGAAAAAAACAGCAAAATATATCGACGCTTTTTTGATGCAGGAACCTTACGAAAAACCGGATAAGCATCCGACCGCCGGCTATCGTAAACTGCATATGTGGTACAAAACAGATGCTCCCCAACAGGAGCAGGAGAAACTGCCGCCGGCTGTTGCAATAAAAAGTTTTGACGAAGTGATTACAGGCCTCACAGAACCGGAAGCAAGATTTGAAGCGCAGCGATGCCTGAGTTGCGGTAACTGTTTTGAATGTGATGGATGCTTTGGAGCCTGCCCGGAAGATGCCATCATAAAACTGGGTAAGGGTAACCGTTATAAATTCAACTTCGATGCCTGCACCGGTTGCGGAGTGTGTTATGAGCAATGTCCCTGCCATGCAATAGAAATGATCCCCGAACCGGGTGTAAAGGTTTGATGGGGGCGATTTTTCATTAAAAACGAATGAAGCTATCACACACGGAACTAAAGCAAAATCAATGTTGTTAAGTTTAAATTTATAAATGTATTAATTCAACAAATAATGCCAGGTAATAAAAAAATAATTGCGACGATAGATGGAAACGAAGCGGCAGCCTATGTTGCCTATCGGGTGAATGAAGTTTGTGCCATCTATCCCATTACACCATCATCCACCATGGCCGAACTGGCTGACGAGTGGGCTTCAAAAGGAATAAAGAATATATGGGGCTCCACACCTGAAGTGATGGAAATGCAAAGCGAAGGCGGCGCTGCCGGCACAGTACACGGTGCTTTGCAAACGGGCTCGCTTACAACAACATTTACTGCTTCGCAGGGTCTGATGTTGATGTTGCCCAACATGTACAAAATTGCCGGGGAACTTACGCCGACAGTATTTCATGTCGCCGCCCGTTCATTAGCGGCACAGGCGCTTTCCATCTTTGGTGATCACCAGGATGTGATGGCGGCAAGAACTACGGGTTTTGCAATGTTAAGTTCTGCGAGTGTACAGGAAGCGCACGATTTTGCATTGATTACACAGGTTGCATCTTTGAAATCAAGAATTCCTTTTCTTCATTTCTTTGACGGCTTCCGCACGTCACATGAAGTAAATAAACTTGAGTTGTTGAGTGATGAACAGATAAAATCAATGGTACCAGACGAACTGGTGATTGCTCACCGCAACAGGGGATTGAACCCTGAACATCCATTTATACGGGGGACAGCGCAAAACCCGGATGTATATTTCCAGGCAAGAGAAACCGTGAACAGCTTTTATAATAATTTGCCAGGCATCGTAGAAGAAGTGATGAATGATTTTGAGAAAATGACCGGGAGAACTTACGAACTCTTCCAATATTCCGGCGCCCCTGATGCTGAACAGATAGTCTTCATCATGGGCTCGGGTGGAGAAACCGTAGTGGAAACGGTGAAGGCATTGAATGACAAAGGCGAAAAAACAGGAGTTATACAGGTTCGGTTGTACAGGCCATTTTCTCTGGAACATCTTATTAAAGCAATACCTGCTTCGGTAAAATCAATAGCTGTATTAGACAGAACTAAAGAATCCGGCGCAGCCGGTGAACCAATGTACCAGGATGTGCTGGCTGTATTGGTCGAAGCCCTGCAACAGGGAAAGCTAGAGAAATTGCCAAATATTGTTGGTGGCCGTTACGGTCTTTCTTCCAAAGAGTTTACACCGGCAATGGTAAAAGGCGTATTCGATGAACTAAAAAAGAAACAACCAAAAAATAGTTTTACAATAGGCATTAATGATGATGTTACATTCACCAGCCTGGCTTATGATCCTTCGTTCACATTAGACGAATCAGAATGGCGACAAGGATTATTCTTTGGGTTGGGTGCGGATGGAACTGTAGGCGCTAATAAAAATACTATAAAGATAATCGGTGAAAATACTGACCTGTTCGGCCAGGGTTACTTTGTATATGATTCAAAAAAATCAGGTGCAAGAACGGTATCCCATTTAAGGTTCGGACCAAAACCAATCAGGGCGCCCTACCTGATCACTAAAGCTGATTTTATTGCTTGCCACCAGTTCAACTTTATAGAAAAAGTTCAAATGCTGGAATTTGCAAAAGATGGCGCGACCTTTTTAATTAACAGCCCCTATAACAAAGATGAGGTGTGGGATAAGTTAACCGGGCAGGCTCAGAAGATGATCATTGATAAGAAATTAAAAGTATATGTGATAGATGCCACAACAGTTGCAAGAGATACGGGAATGAGTGGCCGTGTTAATACAATCATGCAGACATGTTACTTTGCTTTATCCGGTGTATTGCCAAGAGAAGACGCTATTAAACAAATTAAAAAGTCAATTGAAAAATCCTATTTCAAAAAGGGGCAGAAAGTAGTTGAACAAAACTTTAAAGCCGTTGATGCTACATTGGAAAATTTATTTGAAGTGGATGTTCCACAAAAAGTTTCTTCGGTTGATTACAGTACACTTACAGTTTCAGAAAACGCTCCCGATTTTGTACAACAGGTAACTGCTATGATGATGGCAGGCCATGGCGATGACCTCCCCGTAAGTAAATTGCCTGTAGATGGCACTTACCCCAGCGGAACCACGCAATGGGAGAAAAGAAATGTGTCAGACGTGGTTGCTCAATGGGAACCTGACCTGTGTATTCAATGCGGCAACTGCGCATACGTTTGTCCGCACAGCGTGATAAGGGCTAAGTTCTATCACAAAGACAATTTGAAAAAGGCGCCCGGAGACTTTAAATATGCACCCATAAATGCAAGAGGATTTCCTGAAACAGAATATTCTTTGCAGGTTTATCTTGAAGATTGCACCGGGTGCAATCTATGCGTGGAAGCTTGTCCGGCTACAGATCCGGCTAACCGTTCCCGTAAAGCCATCAATATGGTTGAAAAAGCGCCAGTATTAGAGACCGAAAAACAAAACATTGATTTCTTTGAAACCATTACATGGAACGACAGGTCAAAAATAGATTTCTCTACGGTGCATGGAGCACAATTTCTTGAACCATTGTTTGAATTTTCAGGAGCCTGTGCCGGTTGTGGTGAAACGCCCTACCTGAAACTGTTATCGCAACTATTTGGAGATCGCTTATTAGTAGCAAACGCAACTGGCTGTTCCTCTATTTATGGCGGCAATCTTCCCACGACGCCCTGGTCTATGAATAAAGAGGGCAGGGGACCAGCCTGGTCCAACTCTTTGTTCGAAGACAATGCAGAATTTGGGTTGGGCATGCGAATTACTGCGGATAAGCAACTTGATATTGCTAAACAATTCCTGTTAGAATTGAAAAATGAATTAGGAGAAAATTTTGTAAATGAAATCCTGGCTGCAGAACAAATCCAGGAATCTGAATTAGAAAATCAGCGAAAAAGAATTCAACAGTTGAAAGAGAAATTGAAAACAATGAATTCTCCGGCCGCGAATCATTTATTATCTGTTTGCGATCAGTTCGTTCGCCGGAGTGTGTGGTTAGTGGGTGGTGATGGATGGGCTTATGATATTGGTTATGGAGGACTTGACCATGCCCTGGCAAGCGGAAAAAATGTAAAAGTGCTGGTGCTTGATACCGAAGTATATTCAAATACCGGTGGTCAATCTTCTAAAGCTACACCAACAGCCGCCACTGCCAAATTCGCTGCCGGAGGTAAGCGTGGAGGCAAAAAAGACCTGGCGATGCAGGCAATCTCTTATGGGAATGTTTACGTGGCGAGAGTGGCATTTGGCGCTAATCCGCAACAAACATTACTTGCCATGAGAGAAGCAGACGCTTATGATGGCCCGTCATTGATATTAGCATACAGCCCCTGTATTGCTCACGGTTATGATTTGAAAAATGGCCTGGATCAGCAAAACAAAGCGGTAGCAAGCGGGCACTGGCCACTACTGAGATATAACCCAACGCTGAGAAATAAAAATCAAAATCCATTTGTATTGGATTCGCCGAGACCAACTATTGCATTGAAAGATTATGCGTACAATGAATTGAGGTATAAAATACTGACTGTTACTAACCCGGATGAGGCAGATAAACTGATGAAACATGCACAAGACCTGGTTAATCTTAAATGGAAAAACTATGAAGAGCTGGCTACAAAAAAAGCAAGCGATTTTGTTCCTATTCATAATTGAAAAATAGTTTTATGAAAATATATTCCACCTACATGGGGTTGAAATTAAATTCGCCGATTATAGTATCCGCCTCCACGTTATCTGAAGAGACTGATAATATTGTACAAATGGAAGACAGTGGTGCCGGAGCTGTAGTAATGTTTTCGTTATTTGAAGAACAGATAAAAAAGGAAGAAGCGAGTTTTAAAGAAGTAATAGCTGAAACCACCAATTCTTTTGCGGAGGCTTCGGATTATTTTCCGGATTTGGATAATTACAATGTGGGCACCGTTGAATACATGGAGAAAATCAGGATGGCAAAAGAGCGGGTTGATATTCCTGTCATTGGAAGCTTGAATGGCATTACGAATGAGGGCTGGATTGACTATTCGAAACAGATGGAACAGGCTGGTGCCGATGGCATAGAAGTTAATATATTTTTTATCCCGGGAGATATTGCCATGTCTTCTTCAGAAGTGGAACATCGCTATCTCAATATTATTGCAGCTATAAAAGGTGCGGTAAAAATTCCGGTTGCGATAAAACTAAATCCTTATTTCAGTGCGATGGGCAATATGTCTTTGCGAATGAAAAAGGCAGGTGCAGATGCGCTCGTTTTTTTTAATCGTTTTTATCAGCCTGATTTTAATATTGCTAAGCTTACACTCAAAACCGATTTGCATTTTAGTGAATCCATAGAAATAAGGCTTCCTTTACTATGGATAGGTTTGTTATATGGAAAAGTGAATTTATCATTGGCAGCAACTACCGGAGTTCAATCTGCCACTGAGGTGATCAAATATATTCTTGCTGGTGCGGATGCAGTGATGACCGCCTCATCACTGTATAAGAATGGGATACCTTACCTGAAGACTATGAACAGGGAATTACAGGCCTGGATGGATGAAATGGGCTTCGATAGTGTTGAGTCTTTTAAGGGCCATATGAGTCAGCAAAATATTCCTGATCCTACTGCATATGAAAGAGCGAATTATATCAAAATCCTTGAAGGAGTAAAATCATAGTTTCCCTGCATCCGCTCTTTTAAACTCCAAATTGCCGCAGGTGATGATCAGGGTGTTTCCAGGTTGCCTTGCTCCATTAATCTTTCGTAAGCTTAACAAATACCGGGTGTTTTTCAAGTACTATAGTGCCTGGAGAAAAACGGTTAAGCATCGCAAGTAAGTTTGAACGCTCTTTTTCAAAATCTTTTTGTAATCCTGCCATTATATACGATTTATCAGTAGGCATGCCTTGCTTGTATAGCTCGCAAGGGACAAATTAGTGAAATGGGTTTCGTAGATGAAAAACTTTCTTTTCCATGCAGACAATTAGAATCGACATTGTATGAAATTATTTCGCAGAAATAATTCTTCGTGTTCTTGGTGCTCTTGGTGGTCAGTTGTTTCTTCTTTTGTTTCGCAAAAGTTTTTCTTTACCACAAAGAAACAAAGAGCACGAAGGAAAAATGCCTCGCATTTTTATCATAAAATAGTAAGGTTTTTCAAACTAACAATTCACGGTTTTGACCCTTTTGCAGTATAAGTTTTTTCATTATACAAAACCGATTTAAAAAGAGGGCCGATAAGTTTAAGAATGAAACTTCCTTTCACATTGCTATTCCCAAATGTCACTTCGATGGGCTGACGGCAATGCGCCAGCATTTGAGCAATATCCATTTTGTCCCATAAAGGTTTTGTACCTGGTGTCAGCTGATTAACCCGGTCAATCATCTCCTGTTTTACGGTTGGATCAAATAAATTTTTACTACCATGAGGTTAAGGTATAAAGTTCAGAACTTCTTACCTGCCAGCTATAATTAAATCAAGTTTCGTAAAATAAAAACATTGAATTTGGAGGGCTTTAATTACATTTTCAATTTAAAAGCTAAGGAGAACGATTACTCTGCAAGAGCCGTAGGGCCGCCTGTCCGGTAGGCTCGATTTTATTTTGTAATCCCGATAGCCATCGGGAGATTTGAATCCTTTGCTCAACGCTTATACAAACAGCATGTGCACTCCTTCACCTGCACTCTCTTTATAAAAATCACCTACTGTAATTACATCATCGATACCGTCATACAAATCTTCTTTCTTGTAATGAAACATATCCATCGCTAATTTGCATGCCCATAATTTTACACCGGAAGCGGATAGAATATCCAAAAACTCAAGTATATCCGGCATATCAATTTTTTCCATTTCTTTTTTCATCATGTGAGTAGCCAGGGCTTCCATACCAGGCAAGCCACCCAACATTGTGGGCATGTGCATAGCAGGATTGCCTACAGTAGCCACATGCAGGTGCTCCAGTTTCTTTTTGTGAATTGCCTCCAACCCAAAAAAAGTAAAGAACATTTCCGCTTCTATACCTTCCATTCTTGCACCGTTTGCCAATACAAAAGCGGCATACACATTTTCAAGGGTTCCTTTGGATAAGATGATCATCATCTTTTTTATTGTTTTGTTATTCTCATGTTTAACTGCTGCATCACTTTTCCCGAGTATAGCAGTTGCTTCATTTTCTTCATACATAATTGACATAATTTATTTTTTTTAAATACAACTTGCAGGCTTGGGTATACCGGCAATTTTTGTTGCGGTTTTTAACGGCGCCATTGGAAATAATTGGTACAACTCCTTAATATCTACTACGCCGCTTTTTCCAATACGTCGTATACTAAGCGCTACCTGGTTCTTTTGCTCATTTTGCAGGTACTTTATAACTTCCCAATGTCTTGGAGTCAGAACGATATCAGCTTCAGCAGCTAATGCTTCTCCCACTTTATCATCCCATTGGCTAAAATCTTTTAAGTACCCTTCTTCGTTTACGGTTATTGATTTACCCGTTATTGTCCTTTCCATATTTTGTTTTTTTAAATGATGATTTAAATAATTTAATTAGAAACGCTCTCTACTTTATCATAATGTTTTCCACTCTCCGACATAGTTGCAGAAACGAAAGGTATATGTGTTCCTTTCAACAAAACATTCCAATAGATCCATCTGAAAGCAAGCTTACCCATATGGTTCATCCTGCTTTCTTTGAGCAAACGCAAAGGGCCAATGCCGGGGAACGGAAAACTTCCTTCTACAGGTTCATGTGTATAATTGAAATCTATTAGCAATGCTTTGCCATTTCCTGTTTCAATGAAACAGTTTGCATGTCCGTCAAACTCTTCCTTTAACGGTTCTCCTTTTATATAAAGCAGGATATTGTCAGTCAATATTTCTGCTTCGAAGTGTGCAACAGAGCCAGCTTTAGACGCAGGTATATTACTTGCATCTCCTATCACAAAAATGTTTTCGTATTCCTTTGATTGGAGCGTGGCTTTATTCGTAGGCACATAATTTAAATCGTCACCCATACCTGACCTTTCAATTAAATCATCTCCTTTATTGGTGGGCACCGTTACCAATAAATCAAATGGAATGCTTCTTCCGCCATAATCCACAATCTCTTTCTTTTCATTATCTACATGCTCAATTGCAAAATCACTTTCAATGTTTATATTTTTTTCTTCAAGCAAATGATCAAGAGCTTCCGTGGCTTTGGGTTTTGTAAATGCGCCGCTCAAAGGTGTTACATAAGTTATGTCAACTTTATCGCGAATGTGCTTGTGCTTAAAAAATGAATCTGCTAAAAAAGTAAACTCCAGCGGAGCCACCGGGCATTTAATCGGCATCTCTGTTATATGCACTACCAATTTTCCGCCTTCCCATTCTCTCAATTTATTTCGTAAAGCCAGTGCACCTTCGAAAGTGTAAAAATCAAAAACAGATTTTTGCCATTCAGCGCCTTTCATTCCTTCTATTTCTTCGGGCGCTATTTTTGCGCCTGTGGCAATTATTAAAATATCATAAATTAATTCTTCACCTCCATCGAGTTTAATTTTATTATCGCTTGGCAGGATACGATCTATTTTTTTCTTAATGAGTTTAACTTCCTTTGGTATAAATTCCTCAACTGTCTTTATAATATCTTCGGGAGCATACATGTCAAAAGGAAGAAAAAGATACCCTGGCTGATAATAGTGTTCTTTGCGTTCATCGATAATGCTTATTTGCCAATCAGGCTTTTTCAAATGATGATGCAAGTGATTCGCCATAATTGTGCCGCCGGTTCCGGCTCCGAGTATAACAAGATTTTTCATTTGTCTTGATTTTTGATTAAAATTTATAACGCAAAGATCAGGCGAAATGGTTCGGTTAATTATGATGTCAATATTAATATTTGATGATTTGAATCATTACAAAATATGATTCTTCCACAAATACACTGATGAAGGGTATATGTATAATAAATGTTACAATCTCCCGGTCCTTTGTGAGTTAGTTTTAAAAAGAATCTATTGGCTTGGTTAAATGAAGTCAGCCTCCGAAGTTCCGTCTTCTTCCGAAGCCCAACCTATCCACCCGTGCCCGGGCTTGGCCATACTTTCCCGGCGGGCTTTCATTTCCTTTTTTAAATAAACTAACAATTAATAGGAAAGCAGGAAATGAAACCCCGATGCCTGAACGGTCTTCGAATTAAAGACAAGCCATCTTCTTATCTTAGCATTATGTCTGTAAAATATAAACGCTCCGATGTTTACTCATTGTATTTCTGCATCTTTCCCTGCTAAGTGGATGCATCTTTTTTCATTCACCCATGGCCATGACCTTGTCTATAATTGCTTTAATGTTTTAAAAGAAGATAAGATGGATATTATAGATTATTGTCACGATAGCCATCGGGAGATTTGAATCCATTGCTCAACTCGCATCTACAAGAGCTACATGCTCGTTTTTGTTGTTAAAAAATGCTCATATTAATTTACGACAGGTAAGAAGTTCTGAAGATAATTTAGGTTGCAATTTATTTTGAAAATAAAAATGCCCCGAATAAAATAATTCCGGGCATTGATTCTCATGATGTAGTATTATTTCCTGGGAAATTCTATTGTTGCCTGTGCGGCCGCCAGTCTTGCTATAGGCACGCGGAAGGGCGAGCAGCTTACATAATTCATTCCAATGCGATGGCAGAATTTTACGCTTTCGGCATCGCCACCATGTTCTCCGCAGATTCCGACTTTGAGGTTTGGTTTGGTCTTACGTCCCCTTTCGGTTCCTAATTTTATTAGTTCACCCACGCCATCCTGGTCAATAGTTTGAAAAGGATCGTCCTTCAACAATTTCAGGTCAAGATAATTTGGTAAAAATCCACCTATATCGTCGCGGCTGAAGCCAAAACTCATTTGAGTGAGATCGTTTGTTCCAAAGCTAAAGAAGTCTGCAACTTCCGCCATCCGGTCAGCTCGTATGGCTGCCCTGGGTATTTCAATCATGGTACCATAGAGATAAGGTATGCTTTTCATTTTTGTTTTTTCGCATACTTCTTTATATACCCTGTCAACGATTTTTTTCTGGTGAATCAATTCATTTACCGTGCATGTCACCGGCACCATTATTTCGGGGAACGCTTTCCTGCCGGATTTAATCAGTTCAGCCGTTGCCTCAAGTATAGCCCTCACCTGCATCTCTGTGACTTCCGGGTAACTCACTCCTAAACGAACTCCCCGGTGTCCAAGCATAGGGTTATTTTCATGCAATGCCAACACCCTTCTCCTCAACAGGCCCATACTGATACCAAGCTCCCTGCTCAATTGATGAAGTTTTTCTGCATCATGCGGAACGAATTCATGCAATGGTGGATCCAATAAACGAATGGTAACAGGGTGGCCATTCATTACTTTCAGGGTGTTTTTGATATCCTTCTTTACATAAACAAATAGTTCATTCAACGCATTTTTTCGTTCCGGCTCTGTTTTGCTAACGATCATTTTGCGCAGCAGGAACAGTGGTTGTACGCTTCCTTCTCCATAAAACATGTGTTCAGTACGGAACAAGCCGATGCCCTCTGCACCAAATTTTAATCCCTGCATTGCATCACCGGGTGTTTCTGCATTGGTGCGAACTCCCATATCCTTCACTTTGTCAACGAGTTTCATAAGATCTTTGTAGGATTGGTTTTTATCCAGGTCAATTGCCACTAATGGCAAACTGCCTTCATATACTAATCCCCGGGTTCCATTTAATGTGATAAGATCTCCCTCTTTAACTATTACGCCATTCTTTGCATGAAATGTTTTGGTGTCATGGTGTATTTCAATATCGCCGCAACCAACGATACAGCATTTGCCCCAGCCTCTTGCTACCAGCGCGGCATGCGATGTCATGCCACCCTTTGAAGTTAAGATGGCCTCGGACTTATGCATGCCATCCACATCTTCCGGTGAGGTCTCTTCGCGAACCAGGATTACTTTTTCTCCCTTATGTGCCCACTCTACCGCATCATTGGAAGTAAATACGACGCGGCCCTTGGCGCCACCGGGGCCTGCAGGTAGTCCTTTTGCAATTACTGTATTTAATAATTCAGCTTTTGGATCAAGCATCGGCAGTAATAATTCCACCAGTTGATTGGGGCCAACCCTCATGATAGCTGTCTTTGCATCAATGAGTTTTTCAGCATACATTTCTGTTGCCATCCTTACTGCAGCAATGCCATTTCTTTTACCTACCCGGCATTGCAGCATATACAGTTTCCCCTGCTCAATGGTGAATTCAATATCCTGCATATCTTTATAATGCTTCTCCAGTTTCTTCTGGTAGCCGTATAATTCCTGGTATAAAGCAGGCTTTAATTTTTCCAGTGTTTTGAATTGTTTGCTTTGTGAATTTTTTGAATATTCATTCACCGGGGCTGGTGTGCGGGTTCCTGCCACCACATCTTCACCCTGGGCATTCACCAGGTATTCTCCATAAAATTTATTTTCTCCGGTACCAGGATTTCGTGTGAAAGCGACCCCGGTAGAACTGTCGGTACCCATATTTCCAAATACCATTGCCTGCACATTTACGGCTGTTCCCCATTCATCCGGAATTTTTTCAATCCGGCGATATTCCACCGCTCTTTTTCCATTCCAGCTACTGAACACAGCGCCAATACCACCCCAAAGTTGTTCCCAGGGATCATCCGGAAAAGTTGTACCCAATAATTTTTTTACACTTTGCTTGTAATCTTTTACGAGTTCTTTTAGTTCGGCTGCGGTAAGATCTGTATCACTGGTGTATCCCTTCTTTTTCTTGACATCCCCCAGCTTTTCATCCAGCATTTTGCGAATGCCTTTTCCGTTTTTTATTTCTATACCACCGCCTTTTTCTATCACCACATCCGCATACATCATGATCAACCGGCGATAGGCATCATAAGCAAAACGCTCGTCGCCGCTTTGTGCGATGATTCCCTTGATGGTTTTTTCATTTAGCCCTACATTTAATACTGTTTCCATCATTCCGGGCATTGAGCGCCGGGCACCTGAACGTACGGATACAAGTAATGGATTCTTCTCATCCCCAAACTTTTTACCGGTAAGCTTTTCCATTTTGGCGATCGCTTCTTCCACTTGTTTCTTTAATGCACCCGGGTATGTTTTTTTATTTTCGTAATAATAGGTGCATACATCTGTGGTCACGGTAAAACCCGGCGGAACAGGTAATCGCAGTTTTGGGTGACCCGCCATTTCAGCCAGGTTTGCCCCTTTGCCGCCCAGCAGGTTTTTCATAGATTCATTACCGTCTGCTTTATTACCTCCGAAGAAATATACATACTTCGCGGGTGCTATATTTTTTTTCATAAAAAACAATTTTTGATGAATACAGAGATAGTTGTTTAATCTGTTATAGATCAAAATGAAAATCAAATGAGTTTATGATTCTCATCATTTTTTGGACAATAAATGCACAAGTGATGATCAGTAAGAAAGAGAGAGAGAGAGAATAAATGTTGCTTCAAAACACCGGGACCGGCTACAAAAATACCTGGTTATTGTGTATTAGCGGAAGATGGAAAGCTTATGAAATAATATGGCTATGTCATTTCCCGGTTTCGTAATAGGGAATTTCATCATGACTAACGGACTCTTCCTGATGCCAATAAGCCAGCGTAACGATATGCCCGTTCTCTGTTTTTAGCAGCCTTCCAAATATGGCATTGATTGGGTTGAACGTATAATCTGTTACACCAACCGTAAATGTTTCAGGAGTCGTTTCGGGCGGAACACCAGGAGGTGCTGTTTCGCCTTCCTTTGGAACACTTACAGGTGCTGCTTTAGGTAGTGGCGAAGGAACTGATACTACTGTGTAACCATTAAGCTCCAGTAAACTTTTCAAAAAGGCGACTCTTTCGGGTGCTACATTTTTTTCTACAATACCGCATTTAACGCCATCCAATTCTTCGAATTGATGATTTTTATTTATAGCCATGATGAAGTTAACTTAATGAATTTATGTGATCATATATCCAACTCATGAAACCCAACAACACAATAGCAACTCCGCAAATAATTAATCCAAACATCACATCTGAGCCAGGTTTTATTTTCTCTACAGGCTTATCATTCTTATCCATGAAAACAGCTCTTATCACCCGCAGGTAATAGTATAGTGAAACGATCATATTTAATGCAGCAATCGTGATAAACCAGTAGCTTCCTTTTGAACCGCCTGCCGTCAAAAGGAAAAGTTTGCCAAAGAAGCCCGCAGTTGGAGGAATACCGGCCAGCGAAAATAAAGCCAATGCTAATATCCAGCTAAGAAAGGGATTGGTTTTATATAATCCTTTATAATCATCAATATTTTCTTTCCCGGAATTTTCTGAAATAACAGACGCAACGCCAAAGGCCGCGAGATTAGAGAAAACATAAATCAACACAAAATACACAACTGAAGTAATGCCGGAAGTACTATTGCTGCTCATACCTACCAGGATGAAGCCAACCTGCGCAATAGACGAAAAAGCCAGGAACCTTTTGATGTTTTGCTGGCGCAAGGCAAACAAATTACCTATAACCATGGTCGTTATAGCAAGTATTACCAGCATGTAGTACCATGCCCCTTCCATGGGCTGAAATACTTTATACAACGCGGTAATAAAAATAAAGGCAACAGATCCTTTCGATACAACTGATAAAAAAGAAGTGGCCGCAATCGGTGAACCCTCATAAACATCGGCCGTCCATAAATGAAAGGGAACTATAGATAGCTTAAAAGCAAAAGCAGTAAACAGGAATACAAATGCCATTACATGCAATGGTGATGAGCTAATTAAATGTTGTGGTATTTCCGCGAAGCTGATAGTTCCGGTGGCGCCATACAATAATGAAATTCCAAATAGTAAAATAGCTGATGAAAATGCGGAAGACAAAATCATTTTCATAGCGCCCTCAGAAGAACGTTTTTTCTCCAAATCAAAATTAGCCATTGCGGCAACCGGGATAGTAGCCAGTTCCAGTGAGAGATAAAAAATCAACAAATTGCCGCTGGAAATCATTAGGAACATTCCAAGCAATGCCGATAGCATAAGTATAAAAAACTCAGCCATGTGCTGGCTTTTCCTGAGCCATCCTGAACAAAGCAATGAGATAAGATATACTGCAAGGCTTAAAATATTTTCCTGGAAAACAATCAGTGCATTCGTATGGAACATATCGCCAAACAGGCTGCCTTCTTTATTGAAAAAAAAGCCGGTAATAAAGTTGATCAATAACACTAACTGTATCAGTGATAACAATGGCCCGTTTTTTATCCCTTTGCCGATTTTTATAAACAGCAACAGGAATATGATGGCTGTCACCACCAACTCGCTTTTCATTAATGTAAAAAATTCAGTCATTCTAAAATTTTATCAGCTTCCTGAAATCCTGTTCATAATTTCTTCGGCAGCGGGCTTTAGCAAATCGATAAGCCAACCAGGTGCAACGCCTATGGCTATAATCCCCGCTACTAATATTACGGCTGCGAGTCTTTCATTCCATGTTGCATCTTTCAGTTGTAAATAATTTTCATTTTTTATAGGACCCATTACCGTGGCTCCAACCGCTCTTAAAATATATACAGCCGTCACCACTATCGACATGGTAGCGGCGATTGTAGCAATGCGGTGAAAGTAATCATCGTGCTGCCACGAGCCCATGAACACGGTCATCTCGGCCACGAAGCCACTCAACCCCGGAAGACCAAGTGAGCAAAGCCCCACGATAAATAACGCAGTAGTTATAAAAGGCATTACTTTCATAAGCCCACCCATTTCGCCAACTATTCTTGTATGTGTTCTGTCGTAAATCATTCCAATAACGGCGAAGAAAAGAGCCGTCATCAAGCCATGAGAAACCATTTGTATTAATGATCCGGTAATAGCGGTTTGAGTAAGCATGCCAATGCCCAACAGGCTAAAGCCAACATGGCTCACAGACGAATAAGCGTTGATATATTTCAAATCCTTCTGCATCATTGTAGCAAAGGCGCCATACAAAATTGCTATAGATGAAAGAATGATTATGATATTGGCATATTCTTTTGCTCCTTCAGGCAAGAGATAGGTAGCAACACGTAAACACCCGTATCCACCCAGTTTCATGGATATGCCTGCAAGAAACATCGAGCCGGCAGTTGGCGCAGATGAGTGTCCATCGGGCACCCATGTATGAAAAGGGAACAATGCAGTGAACACACCAAAGCCAATAAATAATAATGGAAATACGATATGCTGAACTTCAACAGGAATATTTGTTTTTGAAATATTCATTAAATCAAAACTGTGGCCGGTTGTAAAATATAATCCGAGTATTCCAACTAATATTAATGCGGAGCCTCCCATCAGCATCAGCGCTAGTTTATTAGCCGCGTATTCTTTTTTACCACTTCCCCAAATTCCGATAAGAAGATATTTTGGTATAACAGAAATTTCAAGAAAAAAGAAAAGGACAAATAGATCGAGCGATATAAAAAATCCATAAGCGCCCAGCGCAAGCAGCATCAGCAGGAAATAGAATTCCTTTGTCATTTTTTCTATATTCCATGACACCAACACACCTGCTATTAACACAAATGAAGTGAGCAAAACCATCGCGACGGAAATACCATCAACACCAATATGAAAATTAATATTCAGTGAAGCGAATAATGAATAGTTCTGTTCAAAAAACATTTGTGACGTATTATTCATGGCTCTTTCTTCACGAAAAGCAAATAGTAAAATAAAAGCCAACGCCAATTGAACAACAGAACCGGACAATGAAATCCATTTCACCTGCTGCTGGTTGCGTGAAAGCAACACCATAAGAGCAGTGAATAAAGGAATTCCTAAGAGTAATAATAGATTCATCTGTTTTTCTTATTCAAAATATTAGTTCGATGATTGCCCGCATTATTCCAATACTACAATCTATAGATCGTGCGTGATTCTAAATTTATTTTGGCTAAAGCCAATTACTACTTTGTTATTATCCTACGACCTAAAGGTCATGGCAATTATCTTTCAAACTTCCTTACATTATTCCATTTACCACGATCTTTAGATCGTGGATGATTTTAAAAATTTATATTGGCTTTAGCCAAAAATATTTTTGGCTAAAGAAAATTATTACTCTGTTCTTATTCCATGACCTATGCAATGCATCCCTTTGGGAAAGGTCATTGCAATTACCTTTTAAGTGATCTCACTTTTCAATACTTATAGATTCAGAAATTCTACCTGAAAACATAAATGAATAACACCGCCAACAAAATAACACCCGTCAAAAAGTAAACAGCATATTGCTGTACTTTCCCGGATTGAAATTTTTTAATGCCCCCTGAAATCACCAGTGTAACGTTTCCCGTTAGATTCACTATTCCATCTACTACATTCCTGTCGAACCATGCTGCTGGTCTTCCAATAAGATTGAATACAATTTTCTTTGTTATAAACAGGTAGATCTCATCTATATAAAATTTATGAACTGCAAGTTTATATAAGCCACCTAAAGAAGCAGCCAGTTTTCCCGGCCTTTCATTTTGTTTTTTATATAACCACATCGCTGCAATAATGCCCGCAAGTCCTAACGCAACCGGCGAAGCTGAAAATGCTAAATCGAAATGCGATTCAATTGCCGTTCCGTCAGTAGTAACAAAATTTCCAAAAGGAATAAAACCCGCGGCAGCAGCACCGATGGCCAGTAAAATCATTGGTAGCAGGATTGCAAAGCCACCTTCACCATGGTGCTCAGCATGTGCGTTATTTGTATTGTTCCAGAAAATTCTAAAATATAAACGGAACATATAAAAAGCTGTGAGCCCTGAAGTAAATAGCGCAATCCAATAGATCAATTTGTTTTGTTGCCAGGCCGCCAATAAAATTTCTTCTTTGCTAAAAAAACCGGAGAAAGGCGGCACACCGGAAATGGCAAGGCATGCAATTAAAAATGTAATATGGGTAACCGGCAATTGTTTTCTCAATCCACCCATGTCCTTCATTTCATTGCTATGAATAAAATGAATAACCGCACCTGCACCTAAAAACAACAACGCCTTAAACATTGCATGTGTAAATAAATGGAACATGGAAGCGGTGTAACCCAACCCGTCTTCACCACCATATTTCGATACACCCAACGCAAACATCATATACCCGATCTGGGACATGGTGGAAAATGCCAGGACTCTTTTTATATCAGTTTGTGTGCACGCAATAATTGCGGCTATTAATGCCGAAAGTGTGCCAACATAAGCGACCAATTGTAAAGCTTCCGGTGCTGATATTGCAAAGACAGGAAATAGCCTGGCCACTAAATAAACGCCTGCCACCACCATAGTTGCGGCATGTATCAAAGCGGAAACGGGTGTTGGGCCTTCCATCGCATCGGGCAGCCAAATGTGCAAAGGAAACATTGCACTCTTGCCGGCAGCTCCTATAAATACCAACACCATTCCCCACGTCAATGCTGAGATGCCAATAAATGATGAGGCTAAGGCGGTATCTAATTCTTCCGAACCGGGTAATGTTAATCGCTGAATAAGTGTATTAAAATCTAATGTGCCTGCATAAAAAGAGAGCACAAGTATGCCAATTAAAAATCCAAGGTCCGCGAAGCGTGTTACGATAAAAGCTTTCTTACAGGCAGCAACGGCACTGGGTTTATCATAACAGAAACCGATCAGTAAAAAAGAAGAAATGCCAACCAGTTCCCAGAAAATATACATCTGAAAAATATTGGAAGAGATTACCAAAGCCAACATAGAGAAAGTAAACAATCCCAGGAATGAATAGTACGTTGCAAAGCGTTCCTCACCTTTCATGTAGGCAAGGCTATAAATGTGCACCATAAGGGAAACAAAAGTTACCACTACAAGCATCATCACCGAAATAGGATCTAACACGATTCCCATATCAATAGAAACACCTTTTGAAAATTCAAGCCAGGTAATTGTCAATGGCACTACTTTTTCATAAATACCATTTACTTTACCAAAATCAAAGAAGTAACCATAAGCAGTGTAGAACGCAAGAACAGTTGACGCAAATAATAAAACAGTCGCGATAACGCCCGATGCGTTCTTAAAATATTTTCTTCCAAATAGACCGAGCAATACAAATGCTGCCAGGGGCAGTAAAGGTATCAGCGCTATATAAATCGGATCAGGCATTTAGTTCTTGGTTGTTTTTAAAGTTTTATCCAAAAGGAATTAATATTTAATATTTCATTTCTTCTGCGCTTTCCACTTCTATTGAATGATGGCTTCTGTATAAATTAATAATGATTGCAATCGCTACAGCAGCTTCTGCAGCGGCGATAGCAATTATAAATATGGTAAAAAACAAGCCGTCGGATTTATCTGCCCACAGGTATTTATTAAAAGCGATAAAATTCAAATTAACGCTGTTCAATATCAACTCTACACTCATGAGGATTGTTATTAAATTTCTTCTTGTAAAAAATCCATACACTCCTATAAAAAAAAGTAGTGCACTGATAAATAAAATATGATAGAGACCCGGTTGCATCATACGGATTCGTTTTTAAGTTTTGTGGATTTGAGTTCTCCTGCTTTAGGGGAGTTTGAAGGAATAGCTATAACAATGCAACCAACTAAAGCTGCCAGCAACAACATGCTTACTACTTCAAACGGCAAAGCATAGCCGCCACCATTTACTGAAAGCATTTGTGTTCCTATGTTTGCGACATCCTGCTCCAACGGTTGCCTATCGGTTCCGGTGAATGTATGTTGGAACACCTGTGTCATGACCAATGCAAATCCGCAAAAGGCCGCCAATGCTGAAAACATTTGCCGACCCATTTTTTGTTTCGGCATTTTTTCTCCCGCCTGCTGCGTTAAAAAAATGGAGAATATTATCAGTACCGTAATGCCACCAACGTAAACTACAATTTGCACCGCTGCAATAAATTCGTACTGCATCCAGAAATACAAACCTGCAACACCAATTAAAGAAAACAATAAAAAGATGGCAGCCCTGAATATTTGGCGGGTACTTACGGCAAGCACCCCACTCACTAAAGTAAGCGCAGCCAGCATATAAAATATAATTGTTGATCCACTCATTATTATTCTACTCCCTCCATTATTTTTGAACCGGGATTATTTAAAATTTTCGTTAGCTCGCTACGATCAAAAACACTATGCTCAAATGTTTGCGCCATTACTATCGCGTCTGACGGGCAGGCGATAATACATAAATTGCACATGGTACATAGCTCGAGATGATAGACTAATTTGTCAATTGCTTTTTTCTTTTTCCCTTCAGGCGTAATATCAAATTGTGTAATTACTTTAATGCTTCCATTGGGGCAAGCGAGTTCACAAGCTGTACAACCGGTGCAACGATGTTCATTGTTTTCATCATGTGGCATCACAACTTCTCCTTTAAATCTTTCAGGCAAATTCAAAGTATCCCTGTTATCAGGATATTCTTGTGTAATGATTTCTTTATGATGGGTAAAATAATATCCTGTTCGTCTTAGCCCAATGAATAAAGATTTTATTGCTTTGAAAATGTCTTTAAAATAAGCCCCCCCCGCCCCCGAAGGGGGAGCCTGGGAAGACTTCAGGTTATTTGGAGTGTCGCTCATTATATGAAGTATTCAAATGTCTTTTTAATCAAAAGTCTAAGATTGTATACATATTCTAAAACCTGCCTTTTCTCCCCTTCGGGGCTGGGTGCTTCTTCTTCTCCCCGCCCCAGGCGGGCCGGGGGCTTCTAAAAATACCAGCCCAATATTGCAATTGCTGTTATCAATAAAATATTAAACATACTTATCGGTAACAAATATTTCCATTCAAGATTTAATAGCTGGTCAATACGCAGCCTTGGGAATGTCCACCGGAACCACATGATCAGGAAAATTAAAAAAAATGTTTTTCCAAAAAACCAGATGCTTGATGGAATATAGTCCATCACATGATTAAAACCACTCCAATGCCCGATGTGAAAAGGCATCCATCCGCCAAGAAACAGCGTAGCTCCAATTGCGCATACGATAAAAACATTTACGTATTCCGCAAGAAAAAACAGAGCGAATTTCATCCCTGAATATTCTGTATGAAAACCGGCTGTTAATTCTGACTCCGCTTCTGCCAAATCAAACGGCGCACGGTTTGTTTCAGCGGTTACTGCAATAATAAAAATCACAAAAGAAATCATTACAGGGATGTGTCCTTTAAATATCCACCATCCATCTGCCTGTGATTGAACAATTGTATTCAAATTTAAGCTGCCTGCCAGCACTACCACTGAGAGTGCAGAAAATCCCGCAGACAATTCATAGCTCACGATCTGTGCGCCACTACGCATGGCTCCCATTAGTGAATATTTATTATTACTCGACCATCCGGCGATCAAAATACTGATGACAGACACAGATGATATAGCAGAGACATACAATACACCTATGTTTAAATCCCACATCTGGAAATCTTTTGCAAAAGCTAACGGAGCCATCAGCAGCATGGCTACGATCATCGCAATAAGAGGGGCGAGATTGAATAAAAATTTGTCGGCTCCGGAGGGAGTGAGGCCTTCCTTTACCAATAATTTTACAGTATCGGCTAAAGATTGAAGCATTCCTTTTGGCCCTACCCGGTTTGGCCCCAGTCTTATTTGTATCCATGCAGAAACTTTACGTTCCATAATCACCAGGACCAATCCTAATAATGCAAATAAACCGATAACACAAACACCTGCAATTACCATTTCAATAATGGTTGCCAATGTTGAGTTGAAAGTTTGATTCAACCATTGGTGAATTGACCCTGCTATTTTAGAAAAGCTCCACATGACTTGGCCTCAGTTCAACCCCTCTCCGAAGGAGAGGGAACTGAAAGTTGGCGACTTTAAAATTTGATATTTCAAAAACATATTTGTTTCATTCACGTCTTTCCTTGTTCTCCCCTTCGGGGAGTTAGAGGGGCTTTTTTTACCTATCTATATCCGGTATCACCAAATCCAACGTTCCCATCATCGCTACGAGATCTCCCAACTTACTTCCTCTTGCCATGTGGTCTAGCGCGGAAAGATTAGAAAATCCCGGGGAGCGAAATTTTATCCGGTATGGCGTGGTTCCTCCTTCACTTACAATATAAACACCTAACTCACCACGCGCCGTTTCCACTCTTGAATAAAATTCTCCTTTGGGTAATTTTATGACCACCTTCGTCTTAGCCTGGAAATCTCCTTCAGGAATATTATCAATTAATTGCTCTATAATTTTTATGGATTCATTCATTTCTCTTATGCGTACCATATACCGGGCAAAGGAATCTCCGGCCGTTTCCAGGGCTTCATCAAAATCGAGTTTATCATAGATTTCATACGGATATAATTTCCGGATATCACAATGCACTCCGCTTCCTCTCGCTGTTGGCCCGGTGCACCCGTACGATATCGCATCTTCACCGGATAAATATCCAACGCCTTTCATGCGGTTTTGAAAAATAACATTTCCGGTAACCAGTTCGTCATATTCTCTGACTTTCGATTTATACAAACTGATAAACTCTTTTACTCTCTTTTGAAAATTGGGATGAATGTCAGCCATCAGGCCGCCCGGAACAATAAAGTTCATTGTCAACCTTGCCCCGCAGGTTTCTTCCATAATATCGTTGATGGATTCCCTTTCCCTGAACGCGTGAAAGAAAGGAGTGAAAGCGCCTAAATCCATAGCCATAGCGCCCCACCACAATTCGTGCGATGCAATTCTTGTGAGCTCGTCCAGCAATACCCTTATTACCTGCGCTCTTGAAGGAACTTCCACCTGCAAGCCTTTTTCTACGCATAACGCACACGCGTGGTTGTTGATATGTGAAGAAAGGTAATCCATGCGGCTGGTAACATAAATGAATTGACGATAAGTAAGGCTCTCACACATTTTTTCAATGGAGCGATGAATAAAACCAAGATGTGGCTCTACTTTTTTAATCGTCTCACCATTCAATGTAATCAACAGGTGCAACACACCATGTGTAGCGGGATGCTGTGGCCCCATATTGATGATTAAATCGCCTTCTTCCGTTGTACCTATTTCTTCAACCATATCAGAGTTTGATCATATTTATAGGATCTTCAAAATCTTTTAGCATTGGACGTTTACCTTCCCACCCATCGGGTAAAATAAGCAATCTTAAGTCAGGATGGTTGAGGAAAATAACACCGAACATTTCATAGACTTCCCTTTCATTAAACTCGGCTGTCCGCCATAT
>JBDTSD010000006.1:0-73374 GCA_039931355.1 Ginsengibacter sp. | reverse complement strand
AATCTGATGGGTTTTTCGGATTTATATTTAAGGCTTTCCGCATGTTTTTTACATCACCGGAAAAAGGCGCTGAAACATCCATCTATCTCGCAACTTCAGCAGAAGGCGGGCAAGTGAGCGGTGAATATTTTAAGAATAAAAAAATTACAAAGACTAACGATAAGCTCGTAAACGAAGCAAATGAAACAGCGCTCTGGGAAATAAGCGAATCATTAACCGGTGTAAAATTTTTATGATTGAAATTCTGATAGAGTATTTGTGAAGACTTGGAAATATAGTTCCGTCTGCTCGGTATAATTGCTAAGCACGTATGCCCAACTTTCATAAATACGTGTGTAGTGGTTAGGCTTATTTCTTAAACACATAAGTCTCTCCTTCCTTTATTGCAAACATTTGTTTATATTTTATGCTCTGTAGTTTTCCATAACCTCTTGAAGAATAGTTGCAACATTTGGTCTTTATATAGTCATAGCTTAGAAATAAAGTATCGGTTTCTGTGGATGTCAGTCTAAGAAAAAGTGTATCTGTTGGAATAAGTAACGTGGACATAAATTTATTATTCTCTACTCTTGAAATTGCTCCTGCATATCCTGGCAGGTTTGTTAAAAGGTATACAGAGTCAGTACTATAAATTGGCGAACTCCCAAAAACTAAGTCTTGTCCGCTTAATTTATCAACAATTTTAAATGCAAAGGTATCAGCACATGAACGTATGCTTAAGCAAGGGTCGCAACTAATAAATAATAATGGAAATGAAAGAATGTAAAGTCTTTTTATATGTTTAAGCATAAGTTTTTTAATAAGGTTAGTTCATAGTTGCGGCAAAACTTACTGTTAATATAGATATTTACCCGATTGCTTTAAATACTTACGTTCACAAATTACTTTTTCTCCTCCATAATTCTCCATATCCTGTCGCCTCCATCATCTGTTACCAGCATTGATCCATCATCTGCAAACACAACGCCTACCGGTCTGCCATACACGCGGCTATTATTTTCATCGGCAATAAATCCCGTTAAAAAATCCTGCATCGGCCCGGAAGGTTTTCCATTTTCAAAAGGAACAAATACCACCTTGTAGCCGGAAAGTTCACTACGGTTCCACGATCCGTGCTGAGCTACAAAAAGTCCTCCTTTATACTTACCATCAAAATAATTCTTTTCATTAAAAGCAAGGCCAAGAGACGCTGTATGAGCGCCTAAGGGAACATCAGGTGCTATCGCTTTTGCTACGAGGTCCGGCCTTTCACCTTTACGCCGAGGGTCTTCATTTTGCCCAAAATAAGAATAAGGCCAGCCATAAAATGCACCTTCTTTTACGCTGGTTGTATAATCAGGAACGAGGTTATCACCCAGGTTATCTCTTTCGTTTACCGCGGTCCACAAAATGTTAGTGCCAGGCGCCCATCCCAGCCCAACAGGATTGCGAAGGCCGCTAGCATATATTTTTTCACCACTCCCGTCGGGGTTTATTTCGAGTATATCAGCCCTGCGAATTTCATTTTGCGGCCCATGCTCGGCAACATTACTTCCTGAGCCAACTGTTACAAATATTTTTTTTTCGTCGCGGCTTGCAAGCAGGTTCCTCGTCCAATGATTATTATAGCCTCCCGCGGGAAGATCCAGAATTTTTTTACCAGTAGTTGTAATCTCCGTTTGTCCTGTTTGATATGGGAAAACCAATACTTCATTGGTATTCGCAACATAAAACTGATTGTTCAATATCAACATACCGAAAGGCCTGTTAAGCCCGGACATAAAAACTTTTTTTAATTCCGGAACGCCATCATGATCTGCATCGCGAAATAAAAGAATACTATTCTTACTTTGACTCCGTTCTTTATCCCCGGTAGTTTTGGCAAAGCCATCACTTACTGTATTTGCTTCGGCCACGAAAATATCTCCATTTGGCGCCACATACATCCACCTCGGGTTGTCAAGCCCATCGGCAAAAGTGCTAACCTCGAAGCCTGCAGGTGCAATGGGTGTTCTACCTTCGGGCCAGCCAATCACTTTTGAATTATTCCTGGTAGATGGGGTGGCATAAGGTGCAGGAAGATCCACACTATTTACCGCAGTTTTTATAATAGAATCGGCATTGTTAGCGCTTATGTTGTTTACACGGGCAGATTTACAGCTGACGATCATAAATGCCGGGGTAAGTATTAAATAGAATATTTTTTTCAGCATAATTGATTTTTTGTACGAATTAACAAAACACATGCCTCCATTTGTTGTTAGCATTGCTATATAAAATATCAGCTTATTTATTGAGCTTAAATTTTTTAATTGTTGAATATTTTCTACCTTTTATTTATTGCGTTTTCTATGCCATATAGCGCATGTACCCGAATAGAAAAACTTTCAACTGTTCGTTTTTCTTTACCCATCTTTGCACTTTCATTTATAATATCTTTAGAAGAAATTTTTTTCTCCATATTGATCAAGTATGATTTCAAAAGCACCGAGACAACACCTTATTTCCACAAAAATTGATGATTTTTTTCTTGGCTTTAAGAGTGCCTTCCAGTTTATTGCACGTTTTTTTAAAGAAGTATTTACGCCACCTTACGAGTTTAAAGAGATAGTAAGGCAATGCTATGAAGTAGGCTATAAGTCACTCTTCTTAATCACACTTACCGGCTTTATTACCGGCCTCGTTTTTACCAAACAGTCACGCCCTTCACTGGCAGAATTTGGCGCTGCGTCCTGGTTGCCTTCATTAGTTGCTATTGCCATCATAAAAGCGTTGGCGCCGTTGGTAACTGCTTTAATCGCTGCCGGAAAAGTCGGCTCCAACATTGGTGCAGAGTTGGGCTCCATGAAAGTAACGGAGCAGATAGACGCAATGGAAGTGTCGGCAGTAAATCCATTTAAGTTTTTAGTAGTAAGCCGCGTGTTAGCTACCACACTTATGATTCCGCTGTTGATGTGCTATACCGGTGGCGTGGCAATGCTGGGTGCTTATATAAATGTGCATATGAACGAAATGACCAGTTTTGTTTCATTCTTCCAGGCCGCTTTTGAAAAGATTACTTTTTTGGATATTACCGCTTCTGTAGTAAAAAGTATCGCTTATGGATTTACTATCGGGATAGTTGGTTGTTACAAAGGATTTAATGCATCAAACGGAACAGAAGGGGTGGGAAAAGCCGCGAACGCTTCGGTAGTACTTTCTATGTTCCTGATATTTATTGAAGAAATTCTTATTGTTCAAATTTTCAATAGTATCAAGTAGATGGAGATCATAACCGGAAATAATACCCCCAATGAACTCGTGATTTCTATAAAGGATTTGTATAAATCATTTGGAACAAATCATGTGTTGCAGGGGGCTAATCTTGATGTGCGAAGAAAAGAAAATGTGGTGGTGCTTGGCAGGTCGGGTACAGGTAAGTCTGTTTTAATAAAAATTATTTGTGGCTTATTGAAACAAGATAGCGGCATAGTAAATGTGTTGGGAAAAGAAGTAGATGAACTTAATACGAAAGAATTACAGGAGCTGCGCCTGCAGGTAGGTTTCTCTTTTCAAAACAGTGCTTTGTACGATAGTATGTCGGTGCGGGAAAACCTTGCATTTCCGTTGGTGAGAAATGCAAAACACCTCTCAAAGCAGGATGTTGCAAACGAAATAGAATCAGTACTGGAAGATGTAGGCTTGTCGCAAACGATAGACCAAATGCCTTCTGAACTTTCCGGCGGCCAAAGAAAAAGAATAGGTATAGCACGCACGTTAATTTTGCGGCCGCAAATAATGTTATACGATGAGCCAACCTCCGGCCTTGACCCGATTACATGTATCGAGATCAATAACCTGATTAACCACGTGCGGCATAAATTTAATACTACCTCTATCATCATTACACACGACCTTACGTGTGCAAAAAGTACAGGCGATAAAGTAGCGATGATGTTTGAAGGGAAATTTATAAAGCAGGGTACATTTGAAGAAGTTTTTGCGTCTGACGATGAACGAATAAAAAATTTTTATAATTATAATTTTATAAATCAATAATGAAAGTTTCCAGCAACCAGCGATCAGTAATACTTGGGATATTTATTTTCCTTGGTGTTGCCATTTTAATATTAACCATACTTACCCTCGGTTCACAAAAGAAAACTTTTGAAAAATCAATAACGGTAAAAGCGTTTTTTAACAACGTGAATGGGCTGCAAAAGGGAAATAATATTTGGTACTCCGGTGTAAAAGTAGGCACGATAAAAAAGATAGCGCTTATAGATAAAGGCAGGGTGGAAGTAGATATGAGCATAGAGGAACAATCTGTAAAATTTATACCTAAAGATGCAAAGGCAAAGCTAAGCAGCGATGGATTGATAGGAAATAAAATAATAGAAATCTATGGCGGTACACCGGGTTCATCAACTATAGCATCAGGTGATGTAATGAAGAATGATAAACTATTGAATACCGATGAAATGATGAATACGCTTTCTAAAAATAACGACAACCTTTATTCTATCACCAACGATCTTAAAGTAATAAGCAGCCAGATGGCAAGCGGCAAAGGATCTTTAGGAAAATTATTAACCGATGAAACTTTTTACGATCAATTAAACGCGACCGCTTTTATCTTAAAAAAGACTTCTCAAAACCTTGACCGCTTCTCCGCTAACATGACCGCCTACACGTCGCATCTTAACGAGAAAGGCACGCTTGCAAACGACCTCGTAACCGATACAATAATATTCAGCCGGCTAAGGCAAACTATTGCACAACTGCAACAGGTAGCCAGTACCTCTGACAGCGTGATGACTAATTTAAAGACAACAAGTGTAAGCCTTAATAAGGGAGTAGATAATTTAAATAGTGCATTAAGCAGCGATAAAACACCAGTGGGCGTGTTATTGCACGATCAACAGGCTGCGGCCAATATAAAGGCGTCTTTGCAAAATTTGCAATCAGGTACTAAGAAACTAAACGACGATCTTGAAGCAGTGCAACACAATTTTCTATTACGTGGATTTTTTAAGAAGAAAGCTAAGGAAGAAGCAAAAGTTATTTTTGATACAACGTTGAGCTATTAAAAATAAATAACGGATTTCAAAAATCCGGGTCTCATGAATTAATAACTAATGCGAAGAATTATTTTTTTTATAATAGGAATTTTTTTATTGCTTCTTCTTTTTGCGGCTTTCACTTTGTTTCTTCCTTCAAAGGTTACTGTATCGAAATCTATAAAAATAAATGCTGCCGCATCGGCCATACTTTCTCAAATAGACAATTTTAATAATTGGAAAAATTGGTATCCTGCCTTCCGGATAGCGATGTGACTGTGACCGTACCCGCTGGCAACAATCGTTCTGCTGAATTGCGTGATAAATATGGGCACACTATATTTCTCCGGGTACTTGCAGTTTCGAATAATAAAGTTGATGTGGAGTTATACGTAAAAGAAAAAAGTGTAACAATTTATCGGATTGTGCTGATACCTGTTAGCACAGCAAGCACCAGCGTTACCTGAAGTGCCAATACCGATTTAGGCTGGTATCCATGGAAAAAACTTCGCGGCATTGTATTGGATAAAGTTACCGGGGAGCAATACACATCGGCGTTAGAAAGCTTAAAGACAACAGCTGAAAGTCATGCTGCGTCAGTGTCGCCGGAATAGTTTTTATCTAAAAAACCTATTATCACTTCATAAATTTTCTCCAGCTCTTTTTTCTTTATGCAATACGGCGGCATTACATAAATAGTATTGCCAAGAGAGCGGAGATACACCCCTTTGCCTAAGCAAAATTTAGTAAACTCATTGGTAATATTGTGAAGGTATCCGTCACTCTCACTAGTGATTACCTCAAACGCCATAATGGTTCCAAGGTTCCGGATATTTTTGATAATATTTTTTTGCTCATTATTTTTCATCTTTTCTGCAAATTGCTTTTGCATGGAAACAATCACATCAATTTTTTTTCTGCAATTTTTTTTCAATAACAATTCAAGGCTGGCAAGTGAAGCCGTGCAGGCTAGGGGGTTAGCGGTAAAAGAATGTCCATGAAAAAAAGTTTTGGTTTTATTATCGCTTACAAATGCGTCGTAAATTTTTTGCGTGCAGGCTGTTACTCCCAAAGCCATTGTGCCGCCGGTAAGCGCTTTACTCAGGCAAATAATATCAGCCTTTTCTAAAAGATAATCTCCGGCAAAAAATTTTCCTGTGCGGTAAAATCCTGTCAGCACTTCATCTGCAATGCAAATAATTTCTTCCTTTTTTAGAAATGATAAAAGTATATTTAAATGCTCAGGCTCATACATTTTCATGCCGCCGGCTCCCTGCAATAAAGGCTCGTAAATAATGCAGGCAATTTCATTTTTATAGCCATCAACAATTGCTTTTGTTGTTTCTGTATTTTCCGCATTGGGAGCATCAATAAAAATTACCTCGAAAAGTTTATCTCTGAAAGCAACCGTATAAGTTCCCCTTTCACTAATGCTCATTGCGCCGAATGTATCGCCGTGATATGAATGATGAAAAGCAAGAATTTTATTGCGTTTTTCAGCATCTTTATTTACCCAATATTGCAATGCCATTTTAATGGCAACTTCCGTTGCGGTAGAGCCATTATCGCTATAAAATATTTTTGAAAAATTTCCGGGAAGTATCTTAATTAATTTTTCAGCAAGGTCGGCAGCGGGCTTGTGTGTAAAGCCCGCAAAGATTACCTGTTGCAATTTTTTTGCCTGCTTATATATTTTTTTTGCAATGAACTTATTTCCATGCCCGTGAATATTTACCCACCAACTGCTGACCCCATCTATATATTTATTTCCTTCTTCATCTATCAATTTTGTTTTCTTTCCACTTACAACAGGTATTGCAGGCAAGCTGTTTTTTTGATGCGTGTAAGGATGCCATACATAGCGATTGTCTTTTTCAAGTAAATTCATTATACAATATTTGTTGAAGATTTTTTGCCTGATGCAACGTTATGTAAAAATCGGTTGTCAGAAAACTGAATATTAAATATGGATGATAAAGAACTGGTGAAGGAAGCCCTGAAACTGAGGCCTGAGGCTCAGCGCCGGTTATATGAGCATTATGCTCCTTTAATGCTCGGCGTTTGTTTTAGATATACTAAATCTAAAACTGATGCAGAGGAAGTGCTCCAGGAGGGTTTTATAAAAGTTTTTAGAAATCTGCACCAGTATAAATCCGAGGGTGAATTGGGAGCATGGATAAGAAAAATAATGGTGAACAGTGCACTAAATTTTCTCAAAACCAACAAGCGGTATCAAAATGATTTAGTGTTTAATGAAAAAACCTTGCATCCTGTTTCTTCTGACAATCCTTTGATACAATTACAGGCTAAAGAATTATCTGAATTAATAAGGCAACTTCCGACAGGCTATCAAACCATCTTTAATCTTTACGCAGTGGAAGGTTATACACACGTGGAGATTGCATCAATGCTTGGCATAACGGATGGCACCTCAAGATCGCAATATGCAAGGGCAAGAGCGTTACTTATCGAATGGATAAAAAAATATTCATCACAAGAGCAACAGGAAAATTATGGAAGAAAATGATTTTGAAAAGCAGGTACAGCAAAAAATGAATGGGCTGCAAATTGAGCCTTCGGATGCTGTTTGGAACCATGTGAAAATAAATATTGAAAAAAGAAAAAGCCGCAGGTGGCTGTTGCTAATATTTCTTTTTGGAAGTATCTTATTGCTATCAGGCTTGTATTATTTTTCTGCGAATAAATATTTTTCATCCAATGATAAGCTTTCGCAAAATAGCGCAGCGATTAAGACTTCAGATTCATTGATAAATAAAAATAGTAAGCCTAAAGAAGAAAATATTTCCAACGAAGAAAATATTTCCAACAAACAGAAGGCTTCTGACAAAAACGGTTCTTTTCAAGAGATTCCCCGCGATTCAGAATTTAAAAAGGGCAAGGATCAATTACATAATTCTAATGCAGAAGTTGATATTGTAGATAAGAAAAAAGACCGGCAAAAAATTAAAAGGCCGGGATTAAAAGAACACGGAAATGGAAACGTAATTATGACTGCAATACGTCAGCAGCCTGAAGTATCTGTGCTAAATAAGGTCAACAAACAAGACGCAACAAATAGTGAAGAATCACAGCCAGGGGCAATTGCAGAGGAAAATAAAATCGATAGTTTAGGCAACACTGAAAGTAAAAACGATGTTATTGACTCATCATCGCACAAGGACGTAGCTCAACAATCAACAGTTGAAAATGACACGTCAACAATAAAAAAGCCGCTAAGAAAATCGCCCTCTAAAATTTCTAAAAAATGGAATGTTGGATTCGTTTTGTCAGGAGGTATATCGCATGTCGGCAATCAATTTCTTGGGCTTGGTTATGTGAGCGCAGATTACCTGACGAACGCATCTCCCGGTACGGGACAAAGTGTATCAAACCCTAATCCTTCTAAAGTAAAAAATGGATTAGGTTTTATCGTAGGTATCTTCTTTGAAAAAAGTATTTCTGCAAACACTAAATTTTCTTTCGGCATTAATTATAAAGAATTCAATACTTCAAACCTCGTTGGGCAAAAAAATAATTCGGCTAGATATTATAGTTTTGTAAATGCTGATAAGCATTACACTAATAATTTCAAATTTATTGAGCTTCCTTTGAAAGTAAGGGTTGAATTAGGGCATAGCAAAAGCTTTCCCGTCTTTTGGATTGGTGGCATTATGCTTTCTCAATTGATAAAAAGCAATGCGCTCCAATTCGATCCTTATGCTTCTTCCACAGATCCGTTTGCCAAAGCATATTTCATTGACAATTCTTTTTTTAATAAAACCTTACTTGGTTTAAATACAAGCTTTTCAACAACAATTTTTTCAAATAAAAAAAGTTCCATTTTAGCCGGCCCATATTTTTATTATGCTGCGTCGAAGCTTGCCAATGAAGGATTGTACAGCAAAAAACATTTTGTATTCATGGGTTTGCAAACGCAAATAATCTTCAATAAAAAATAATTTTTTAATGCAACGGTTTCTCGCAAGCCATTGTCAAACTCCAAAATAACTGTTATGAAAAAAAATATAATCATCTCGATTGAAACTTTTATTCTTCTGTTCTTTTCCTTTTTATTCAGTGGCTGCTTGAAAGACAACTGTAGCCATGCAAATAGATACACATGGCTTGAGCCTTTGTACAGAACCAGCGCAGAAGTGAGGGCTAATATTAAAAGCAATCAGCCACAAAAAATTGAGAATCCCGGCAAAATATTTATTCGCGGCAACTACATATTCCTGAATGAAATTAATAAAGGGATTCATGTAATTGATAACAGTAGACCATCTGCACCGGTGAACATCGCTTTTATAAATATTCCCGGAAACGTGGACATAGCAGTAAAAGGAAATACTTTGTATGCGGATTTATATACCGACCTGGTAACACTTGATATTTCAGACCCTGCAAATGTTGTTAAGAAAAATATTTTGGATGGTGTATTTCCTGCAGTATTCTTTGGAGGAATGTTTCTTAGGGGGGACAGTGGAAAAATAGTTTATGATTGGGTAAGGCATGATACAACTGTTTATGAAAATTGTGACGCTTCCGGATGGAATTATCCTGGCGTAGCATACCTGGCAGATGCTTCACAGGCGGGTAATAAAAGCGCTGCTGGTATAGGCGGCTCTACGTCGAGGTTTGCGCTTCTCAACAATTATTTATACACCGTGGGGGAGAATAACCTTAATGCTTTTAATATTAGCAACAGCAATCAACCTTCTTTTACTAACAGCGTGCAGGTTGACTGGCATGTAGAAACTATTTATCCTTTTCAAAATAAATTATTTGTTGGCTCAAACAATGGAATGTTCATTTACGATGTTCAATCTAATCCATCGTTACCTTCTAAAATTGGTGAGTTCACGCATGCGAGGGCATGTGATCCGGTGATTGCAGATGATAAATATGCTTACATCACGCTACACTCCGGTACGGAATGCCTTGGCTTTAATAACCAGCTTGATGTGGTGCAGCTAAATAATTTTACGGATGCATCTTTGGTTAAAACTTATAACCTCACAAGTCCGCGGGGATTATCAAAAGATGGCAACCTCTTGTTTATTTGTGATGGTACAGATGGAGTAAAAGTTTATAATGCCGCTGACGCAAGCAATTTAAAACTGATTACACAAATACCGGGCGCTGAAACCTATGATGTGATTGCTTATAACAAAGTAGCGATCGTGGTATCAACTGATGGTTTATACCAATATGATTATTCTGATGTAAAAAACATTCATTTGATAAGTAAGATTTCAATCTTAAAATAATTTTTATGAATCGCAAGACACTTGCCTTTTTGTTCTTCATTTTTATCTGCTTTTCTGCATCAGCGCAAAAAGACAAATTAAAATTCCATTCGGTTAATGCAATTGGTATTACTGCAGGTGAGAGTGGCGGGCATCCCATATTGCAAACAATAAATGGCTTGGGAAATAAGGAATGGTTTGCCGGCATTGGCTTTGGCGTGGATTATTATCGCTACAAAACATTTCCGTTATTTTTTGATGCGAGAAAAAATTTCGGTAATAAAAATAAGTGGTTTGTGTATGGAGACCTGGGCTATAATTTCCCTGGAAAAAATGTTCCCGGCAAAGAAATATATTATTATAACTCTTATCATTTTTCGGGAGGCGTGCATGGTGATCTTGGGCTTGGTTATAGAATATCTTTTTCAGAAAAATCTGCATTGTTATTTTCAACAGGTTATACGTATAAAAAGATACAAAATAAAGTAGGTGTAGTTAATCCTTGCCTGATAGCGCCGTGCCCTGTTGATTACAGTAATTATGAATATGGTTATGGAAGAATTGTTTTAAAGGCAGGTGTAGATTTTTAAAATCTATTTTGTGTTAATCAGTAGATATAAATTTTAAATTCCTTTTTATACCTGCAAATTTTGTACGCTTCAAAGGAGAGTTTTTAAAAATAATTTTGAAAGATTCTTCCGTAAGTTCTTCCCAGTCATTTTTACTAAAATTTAAAATTTCCGGTATAGGAGTGAATTCATTTTCATGGTGCGGTTTTGAAAAACGGTTCCATGGACACACATCCTGGCAGATGTCGCAGCCAAATAGTTTGTTTTCAAATTTGCCTTTCATCTCTTCAGGAATCAACAGATCTTTTAGTTCAATAGTGAAATAAGAAATGCATTTGCCGCCATCAATTACTTTGCCGGGAAGTATTGCATCCGTTGGGCAATTGTCAATGCATCTTGTGCAAGAGCCGCAATAATCTTTTACAAACGGGTCATCAGCATCAAGTTCAAGATCGGTTATCAATGTTGCTATAAAGAAAAAAGATCCATCATTTTTTGTGATAAGATTCCCGTTTTTTCCTACCCATCCCAGGCCGCTCTTTTGTGCCCAGCTTTTTTCGAGTACGGGTGCGCTATCCGCAAAACCTCTTCCATGCACATCGCCTATATTTTCTTTAATAAACTGAAGAAACGTTTTTAATTTTTCTTTTATCACTTCATGATAATCTTTTCCATAGGCATATTTGGAAACCTGCGGCGCTTCATTATTTTGTTTTTGCGGTGGAAAATAATTCAACAATAAAGTGATCACTGATTTTGCACCTGGAACTAATTTGGTAGGATCAATTCTCAGGTCAAAATAATTCTGCATATAATTCATCGTGCCCTGATAACCTTTGTTGAGCCATGTTTCAAGGCGCCGTGCATCGTCATCAAGTTTTCGTGCTTTTGCAATTCCGCAATAGCTGAAACCTAAATTTTTTGCTACCTGTTTTATTATTTGAGAATTTTTGTTTTCTTTACCCCCCATTGCTAACTTTTTCATTTTTAAATAGACACCTTTTACCAAACTAAGTTCACCCTTACCAAAATTACAACCATGCTCACTAAAAACACTTTCTGCTGTTTGCTGGCACTGCTATTTATGCAAAGCCAGTTATTAGCCCAGGATAAATTGAATTTCAAATTCGGCAAGGTTAGCCCCGGAGATTTTGATGTTAACTCCACGCTTATTGATTCAAGTACAAATGCTGTGGTGATAGCAGATGTGGGTAAGTCAGAATTTATTGCCAACGCCAGCGATCTTACTTTTTCTTTAGCGTTTACAGAAAAAAAGAGAATTAAAATTATCAACAAGAATGGCTTTGATGCCGCCACTATCATTATCCCGCTGTATGTAAATGACGCCAAAGTGGAAAAGCTTGATTACCTGCATGCCTATACTTATAACATGGAAGGCGGTAAAGTGATAGAGACCAAAGTTGAAAAGTCTTCTGTGTTTACAGAGCGCCACAGCAAACATTGGCTATATAATAAGTTTACATTTCCTGCGCTTAAAGAAGGGAGCATTATTGAATATTCATACCAGGTGAAGTCAGATTTCTTTTTTAACCTTCAACCCTGGACATTCCAGGGAGAATACCCTGTATTGTGGAGCGAGTATCGTGCGGGTATTCCTGAATTTTTCAAGTATGTAACTCTCTCGCAAGGCTACCAGCCATTTTTGGTTAACAAGGTTGACGAATCACTCGTAAGCTTTGCTTTTGTACAACATGACGATATGGGAAGGGCGACTGCTGACGGCCGGTTTACAGTAGATGGCAACATAGATTATCATACCTGGATAATGAAGGACGTTCATGCCCTGAAAGAAGAAGCATACACCACCACATTGCGTAATTCTATCGCTAAAATAGAATTCCAGTTGAACCAGGTTTGGTTTCCTCATTCATCTCCGCAAAATTATATGGATACATGGGCGAAAGTATCTGACGATCTTATGCTTGCTAATGAATTTGGTGTGCCGATTGAAAGAGCAAATAATTGGCTGGATAAGGATGTAGATGCTATTGTAAAAAATGAAACGACTGATGGAGGAAAAGCTCAAAAGATATTTGAATACGTCCGTGATAACTTTACCTGTAGTGATGATGGAATGTACATAACTACCAACCTGAAAGATGTACTCAGGAATAAAAGCGGCTCCGTTGCAGACATAAATATGCTGCTGATAGCCATGTTGAGAAATCAAAAGCTTGATGCCAATCCTGTTATCCTGAGTACCCGTGCTCATGGTTTTGCTCATGAACTTTATCCGCTTATGGACAGGTATAATTATGTGATTGCAAAGGTGGTAACAGGCGGTAAAGAATATTATCTGGATGGAACTATAAAAAAGCTTAAATATGGCTCGCTGCCGTCCAAAGTATATAACGGGCAGGCAAGAGAAATCACGAAAGGGCAAGCGAAGCCGGTATATTTTGTGGCAGACTCCCTCAGGGAAGCGGATGTTGTTTTTGTAAATATTACTCAGTTGGACAACGGGCAAGTCGAGGGAAGCTTTAACCATAAGCTGGGCATATACGAGTCGCTGCAACTCAGGGAGAAAGCAACTGCAACAACCATTGATGACCTGCAGAAATCAACCCAAAAAGAATACCCGGAGGATATAGCGGTAAATGACCTGGAAATTGATTCATTGAAATTGTTGAATGAGCCGGTAGCAATCAAGTATAATTTAAAAGTGAAATCTTTTAATGATGAAGACATTGTTTATTTTAACCCAATGCTAACTGAGGCGATTAAGCGAAACCCCTTTGCGGCTGCTGACAGGTTTTATCCCGTTGAAATGCCCTATACGATGGATAACACTTATAACCTTGTAATGAATATTCCCAAAGGATATAAAATAGATGAGTTGCCGAAGTCGGCCCGTGTTAACTTTAACGATGACGAAGGCATGTTTGAATATTTAATTACTGCTAACGATGATTTTATCCAGATGCGCTGCAAATTATTTTTTAAACGAGCCAATTTTGCAAACGATGATTACCAAACCTTGCGGGACTTCTATAGTTTTATAATAAAAAAAGAAGCAGAGCAAATTGTGTTTAAAAAGATAAAATAAATCACATGCTAAATCGGTTGAATCACATGAGTAAGGTGGCAATTTCCCGCAGTAGTTTTTTATTAGTTTCAATAATTTTATTTCTTAATTCAACCGCCTTTTGCCAGGATAGTCCGGTCAAATTTGGCAAGGTAAAGGCTGAAGACTTTGCGCTTAAATCCTCGCTAATAGATTCCGGCAGTAATGCTGTAATAGTTTTTGATAAAGGGGATATTTCGTTTGAAGGAAATACCTCCGGCTGGTTTAGTTATATATTTAAACGAAGCAAAAGAATATTGGTTCTTAACAAGAAAGGTTTTGACCTTGCCACGGAAAAGGTTTTGCTATATAATAACGAGGATATAAAACAAACTGTTGAAAATTTAGTTGGTACAACTTACAATATAGAAAATGGTGCTGTTACTGAAACGAAGCTAAACGTAAAAGATGTTTTTGACGAAAAATCTGACAAAAATCATTTCTATAAAAAATTCACCATGCCTGCCGTAAAGGAAGGTTCTATCATTGAATATTCTTACACTATTAAATCAGATTACATATTCCAGCTTCCCCCATGGGAATTTCAAAGTATTGTTTGCCCCACTTTATGGAGCGAATATAATATTACCATTCCCAATATGTTGAGTTACGCGCTTGTGAGCCAGGGCTACCATAAATTTGATATCAATAAAAGTGGGGAAGGTGTAAAATCCTATACTGTAAGAAAACAAAGTACTGACGGCCCTTTTGGTACAAGCCATGAACAAGCGCTGTCTGTTTCTTCTCCCACAATAACTCACCGCTGGGTAAAAAAGGATGTGCCAATCTTTAATGTTGAAAATTATATTTTCTCCCCCCAAAATTTTATTGACAGAATTAGTTTGCAGCTTTCCAGGACTTATGATGGCCAGGACTATCATGACGTGGCAAATAGCTGGAAAAAAGTGAATGAAGAATTGAGAAATGCAGAAGACTTTGGAAAGCCTGTTTACGAAGAAAACTTATGGCTTGACAAAGTAATGGCACAGGTAATCCGGCAAGATGATAATCTTCTACAAAAGGCTAAAGACATTTATTATTACGTGCAAAAAAATTATACCTGCACTAATCATGATGATAAATATATTAAGACTTCCCTACAGGATGTGGTAAAGAAAAAAAGTGGTACCGTTGGCGACATAAACCTGTTGCTTATCGCTATGCTTAATCATGAATACATACAAGCATTACCGGTATTGTTGAGTACAAGTGAAGCCGGCAAGAACTTTCCCTCGTACCCGGTCATGGAACGCCTTAATTATGTCATAGGGAAAATACATATCAGTTCAAACGAATATTATCTTGACGCCACAATTCCTTTTTTACCCTTTGGTAAATTACCCCTGGATTGCTATAACGGATATGCAAGGGTTGTTTCCGCGGATAGTGCTGCAGTTTATCTTGAAGCAGACTCCCTGAAAGAAACCCGGATGGTAAGTGTATTTGTATTCAATGGTGATGGCAAAGAATTGGAAGGTTCTTTCACAAATAATATGGGTTTTTTTGAATCATTAAATACAAAGACTGCCATTGCCCAAACTACTTTAAGTAAATACGAAAAAGATTTGAAGGCGCTTTATCCTGAGAGCATGCCGATCAGTAATATAGAAGTAGATTCTTTAGCATTGCCGGAAGAAAATGTATCTGTAAAATTTGATTTCAAGCTTAATTCTTTTGAAGATGCCGACATTGTTTATTTTAATCCTTTGCTAGGCGAAGCTTTAATGAAGAATCCTTTTTACGCTGCAGAGCGGCAATACCCTGTGGAAATGCCCTATCAAAAAGATGAGATATATCTTTTGAATATGGAAATACCGAAAGGCTATGTTGTAGATGAAGTACCCAAATCGGCGCGGGTGATGCTCAATGATACAGAAGGTTCTTTTGAATACATAATAAATAAGGACGCTGAAAAAATTCAGTTGAGATGCAGGCTCCTGATGAAGAAAGTAAATTTTTTGCCTGAAGATTATCAAACACTCAGGGATTTTTACGGGTATATGGTAAAAAAAGAAGCAGAGCAAATTGTGTTTAAGAAAATTAAATAATTATGAAATTTTTTGTTCTGATTAGTTTTATTTTTCTCGCTCTCATCACAGAAGCGCAGGAAAATAGTATTCTCTTTATTCCTGATTCTCTAATAAAAGGCGCCGATGTAGTAAAGCGGAACGAAGAATATATTCTAACCATAAAATCACCCGCGAAATATACCCTGTATGAAAGGCATGTATATACAATCCTGAGCCCGTCCGCCGGTCACTATGCAGATTATGTAACAAGCTATGATAAGTTTTGCAGCATTAATTCCGTTTCAGGAAAGCTGTTCAACAGTATGGGTAAGGAGGTGAAGCACACAAAGAAAAATGAATGGAAAGATAACAGTGCTTACGATGGCTTCAGTTTATTATCAGATGCGAGATATAAAGAGAACGAATTTTATTCCTCAGACTATCCTTACACCGTTGAGTACGAAGAAGAGGATGAATATAATGGCACACAAGGTTTCCCTGCGTGGATGCCACAGGCCAATCCTTTTATGTCTGTTCAAAACAGCAGATTTACTATAGTGGCTCCTGCAGATTACGTGGTAAGATATAAGCAATTAAACTTTAACGGCGAACCTGTCATCACCCAAAAAGGACAGGTAAAAACATACACCTGGGAAGCAAAAAATATTGCTGCGAAAAGATCCGAAGTATCGTCTCCTTCTTTCAGAGAAATGACACCAATTGTCTATTTCGCTCCTTCAAAATTCGAAGTGCAGGGATATTCCGGCGACATGTCAACCTGGGAAGATTATGGAAAATTCATGTACCAGTTAATAAAAGGAAGAGACGCTTTGCCTGAGGCTATAAAAAGCAAAGTGCATGAACTTACTGACAATATAAAAGATGAACGCGGAAAAATATTTGCCTTATATAATTTTCTTCAAAATAATACAAGGTACATAAGCATTCAACTGGGCATAGGCGGTTGGCAACCTTTTGAAGCATCTTATGTTGCGGATAAAAAATATGGCGATTGCAAAGCGCTCTCCAATTATATGATCGCCTTGCTCAAAGAAGCCGGCATTACCGGGAAATATATTGAGATCTATGGCGGCAAATCGCCTCCGCAGTTTGTACAGGATTTTTCTTTTTCGCAAGCCAATCATGTGATTTGCTGTGTGCCAATGAATAAGGATACAGTATGGCTTGAATGTACCAGCCAGACAGCATCTCCGGGTTACATGGGTAGTTTCACGGGCAACAGGTATGGCCTGCTGATTGATGAAACAGGTGGCCATTTAGTACACACGCCGGTTTATAAAATTGCGGATAATCTTAAGACCTCCATAGTAAAAGGAATAGCAGATGAACAGGGCAACCTTAGCGCCGAAATTACCAATAAATACACCGGCCTTCAACAGGATTTTCCGCACTCGCTTATGTACGATGCATCGAAGGAAGAAAGGGGAAAATATTTAAATCAAATGTTTAACCTGCCAACGTATGAAGTATTAAAAAGTGATTATAAAGAAAATAAAGGCATCATACCGGGCGTAGATGAATACCTGCAGATTCAATTAAACAACTACGCCAGCATTACAGGAAAAAGATTTTTTATTACGCCCAATATTTTTGGTGGCGCAACAGAGAAATTAACGAACGATACAGCGAGAGAAAGTGATTATGTAATTAAAGATGCTTATAGAAATGTTGATTCAATCGAAATAACGATCCCTGCCGGTTATGTAGCTGAAAGTGTTCCGAAAGATGTTTCCTTGCAAACTAAATTTGGCTTATATAAATCATCAGTAACCGTAACGGGCAATAAGATCAATTGTTACCGGAGCATGGAGCAAAATAGTGGCCGTTTTCCCGCCAAAGAGTTTGATCAGTTGGTAAAATTCTACGACCAGGTTTATAAATCAGACAGGAGTAAAGTGGTGCTGGTAAAGAATTAAATAGCAAATTTTTTTAAATGAATTTTGTAAAAAGGAACGAATCATTTTGCTGATATTATTTTATTGAAACCTGTCAATTACCTTATCGATTATAGATTTCAATTCTTTATACTTTTCACCTCGCCCTTTTTGTTTCAAATTAAATACAAAAAGAAAACCTGCGTATTTCCTTTCATTATCTACCCATGGAAAGCTTCCAAATAAACCAGGGCTGGTAACAGCAGATGATCTTTCTTCCGGGTTATCCATCACCCACTCACCGAAGCCATAACCCCAGTCTCCGGCTTCGGCTGGTGAAAAAGCAACCTTCGCTCCCTTTGCATAATTATGCTGCATCATGTCAACGGATTTCGTTGAAAGAATTTGTTTTCCGTTATATATTCCGTTCTGTAAGATCATTTGTAAAAAATGAATATAATCTTCCGGCGTGCTGATTGCACCACCCGCAGCCAATGGAACTTTTGCTTTACCAAAGTCAGTGTTTATCATATTACATGGTTTCGCAATTCTTTCTGCAAATAATGTTTTGAAATCTTTGCCACTTATTTTTTCAATTATTGCTGCTGCAATTTGCAAACCGACACTGCTATAATGAAACACTTTTCCTGGTTCGCCTTCCATAGGTTGCTCCGCTAATTTTTCCATCACTGCATCCATAGTTGCTCCATCATTTATTTTTTCCCTTGAGTCTTTTATGTTTCCAGCATTTATTGCTGTTAAGTGTGAAAGGCATTGCCATACTTTTATGTTTCCCTTTTCATACGCGGTAAAAACCGGTAAAAATCTTCCAATGGAATCATTAAGGCTAAGCTTGCCTTCATCAACAAAAGTCATTACCAAAGCAGCACTTAGCCATTTAGTGCAGCTCGCAATACTTGCTCTTGATGTTCCTGAATAATCCTTCAACATTTCATCAGCGTCCCGGTCTTGTCTTTTGGCAATAAATTTCCCTATCATTTTTTGTTTCCGCGAAAGATCGTTTTCCGCTTTTTCATAAATGATCTTTCCATCTTTTAATAATATTAATACCGACCGGCCACCAAGGTCATTAAGATTATCTTTCATCCAATCGTCCGCTGTATTAAAATTATTTTGACTATATGCCGCCTGTAAAAAAAGCAGGAAACACAATATGAGACTGAATTTGCGGCAGATTTGTGCTGGTTTACAAGACATTATTGCTGATTATTATGGAATGAACTATTGGTTTAGAATTTGATGCTCTAATGATAAATTTATTAAAAGAATAATAAGATATATATGAACCCAAATAGTTTAACGATTAAATCGCAGGAGATTTTTCAGAAAGCGCAACAACTCGCTTTCAATGATAAAAATCCTAACATCGAAACGGAGCACATGCTAAAAGCATTACTCAGTGACGATGACAGTCCAGTAGAATATTTATTGAAAAAGAATAATGTCAATATAAATTTTGTTGAAGGTAAGATTGACGAAAGCTTAAAAAAGCTCCCGAAGATGGAGCAGGGCGAACCTGCGCAGGTAATGAGCAGGGATATGAATAATGTTTTGCTCCGGGCTACGGCAGACCTGAAAAATTTCAATGATGAGTTTGTAAGTGTGGAGCATTTGCTACTCGCCATCGTGCAGGGAAATGATAATCCCGCAAAGATTTTAAAAGATGCCGGCCTTACAGAAAAAGGTTTGATAGCTGCCATAAAAGAATTGAAGAAAGGATCAACTGTTTCATCTCAAACTTCGGAGACGCAATTCAATGCATTAAACCGCTACGCTAAAAACTTAAATGAGCTTGCAAGGAGCAATAAGCTCGATCCTGTTATAGGAAGAGATGAAGAGATCAGGAGAACGCTCCACATCCTGTCTAGAAGAACAAAGAACAACCCAATATTAGTTGGTGAGCCCGGTGTTGGTAAAACGGCAATAGCCGAGGGTTTGGCGCATCGTATTGTAAATGGTGACGTTCCTGAAAATTTAAAATCAAAAATAATCTTTGCTCTTGATATGGGTTTGCTCATTGCCGGTGCAAAGTATAAAGGTGAGTTTGAAGAAAGATTAAAATCAGTAATAAAAGAAGTGGGCGACAGCGATGGTGAGATTGTTTTGTTCATTGATGAAATACATACATTGGTTGGTGCCGGTGGTGGTGATGGAGCGATGGATGCGGCCAATATTTTGAAGCCTGCATTAGCACGCGGCGAGCTTCGTGCAATCGGCGCGACAACATTAAATGAATATCAAAAATTCTTTGAAAAAGATAAAGCCCTTGAAAGAAGGTTTCAAAAAGTAATGGTAGATGAACCCAGCGTTGAAGATGCCATTTCTATTTTGCGGGGTATAAAAGATAAATACGAAACGCACCATCATGTGCGGATAAAAGATGAAGCGATTATTGCTGCGGTAGAATTATCTCACCGTTATATTACCGATCGCTTTTTGCCGGATAAAGCTATTGACCTTATTGACGAAAGCGCAGCCAAACTTAGGCTTGAGATGAACTCAATGCCGGAAGAACTTGACAAACTTGAAAGAGCGATAAGACAATTAGAAATAGAAAGAGAGGCGATCAAGAGAGAAAAGGATGAACCAAAGTTAAAAGAACTGAATACAGAGATTTCTAATCTTTCTGTAGAGCGGGATACTTTTAAAGCCAAATGGCAGCAGGAGAAAGAACTGGTGGAAAAAATACAAAATGCGAAGGCTGAAATTGAAAATTTAAAAATGGCTGCGGAGAAGGCAGAACGGGAAGGTGACTATGGCAGGGTGGCGGAAATCCGCTATGGTAAGCTCCAGGAAGAAGAAAAAACTATTGCAGATTATACTTCTCAACTTGATGAGATAAGTGAAAAAAGATTATTGAAAGAAGAAGTAGACGCAGAAGATATTGCAGAGAGCGTAGCGAAGGCAACCGGTATTCCTGTAAATAAAATGATGCAGACGGAGAAAGATAAATTGTTGAACCTTGAAGAAGAATTGCACAATCGTGTGATTGGTCAGGATGAAGCGATAGAAGCAGTAGCTGACGCCATACGCAGGAGCAGTGCAGGTCTGCACGATCCTAAAAAGCCCATCGGTTCGTTTATTTTTCTTGGCACTACCGGTGTCGGTAAAACGGAATTGGCAAAAGCTTTAGCTGAATATTTGTTTGATGATGACAGCATGATGACACGCATTGACATGAGTGAGTACCAGGAAAAACACTCTGTAAGCAGGCTCGTTGGTGCGCCTCCCGGCTATGTAGGTTACGATGAAGGTGGCCAGCTAACGGAAGCGGTTAGACGCAAACCGTATAGTGTAATTTTGCTGGATGAAATAGAGAAAGCACATCCCGATGTATTCAATATTTTGCTACAGGTACTGGATGATGGACGGCTTACGGATAACAAAGGCCGCGTGGTGAATTTTAAAAACACCATCATCATAATGACAAGCAATATAGGTAGCCATATTATACAGACCAATCTTGAAAGTATCTCCGAGGATAATAGAGAGGAAGTAGTTGAGCAAACAAAGCGTGAAGTCATTGATCTCTTGCGTCAAACTATAAGACCTGAATTTTTAAACAGGATTGATGAAGTAATTATGTTCCAGCCATTGCTGAGGAAAGAAATTAAAGAGATTATAAGAATACAATTAAATGATCTTAAAAAGCAGCTAAATAAAAATGGGGTAAGCCTGGAATTCAGCGAATATGCTTTGGATTACCTCGCCGACAATGGCTTCGATCCGCAATTCGGTGCAAGGCCTTTAAAAAGGCTTATACAAAAGCAAATTGTAAACCAGTTAAGCAAAAAGCTACTTGGAGGAACGATTGATAAATCCCATCCGGTATTGGTGGATGTTTTCGATGGTGTGGTGGTTTTTAGAAACGAAGTGAATATGCATGAGAAATCGAAAGTATAAAAATAAATTTAAAGCTTAAATAGAAAGACTGCCTCAATAAAAGGTGGTCTTTTTTTTATCCTATTGTAAAACTTTAGATTATTTTTTCTAAAGTTGAAAAAATAAATGACGGAAGGAAAGCCTTTCTGGCGAAGGCTTTTACCGCAAATCTATCTTTCTTCTCTTTGAAAAGTTTATTAACATTCTTGTATTTTTTAAATTCTTTATCTAATTTGGATTTGATATTTACTATTCCCCCAAATAAAAAATCAAAAAATTATTCCCACAATTTTACCAACCTATTATTCCTTCAAATCTTAGCAATTATTAATGTTGAATTTAATAATTGCATAGTTGCCTTCTTTAAAAAATACACCTATAAATATTGTAAGGATTTTATCCTCTTTGCAACATGTACTCTGCTGTAGAGTATTTCAATTATTAATGTAATTGAGAGAGGCAAAGCCCTGCCCTCTGCTGATATTATCATTTTTCCCTAATACATTTTTTCTTATCTATATAAATTCAAAAAAATAATATAGCGTCATCAATCATTATTTAAACCTTTTAAAAATTTAAAACATGCCAGTTCAACCAACCTATCCGGGTGTGTATATTGAAGAATTGCCAAGCGGCGTCAGGACAATTACCGGGGTCTCAACATCCATTACTGCTTTCATAGGACGTGCTTTAAGCGGGCCCTCTAACAAGCCAACTTCTATTACCAGCTTCAGCGATTTTACCCGCAAGTTTGGTGGCCTCTGGATGGAAAGTACTATGAGTTATGCAGTGCAGGATTTTTACCTTAATGGGGGGAGCGAAGCTATCATTGTTCGTACGCTGAATGGCGCCACACCTGCCGAAATCAGCCTTGATAGTGAGGTCGGTATCCCGGCAGCAGTGCCTCTGGACCTTGTAGCTACAAGTGAGGGAGTTTGGGGCAATAGTTTGCTGGTGTCTGTAAATTACAATACCGCTGATCCTACCGCAGCGCCCGGCTCGCCTCCCTCGCCGGATCCGGACTTATTTAATCTCGAAATTTATGAACACAACGATGAGACAAACACGGATGTAAAGGTGGAGGAATATTTAAACGTAAACCTCCTGTCAACTTCTGCCAGGTTTCTTCCCCGTGTTCTTGACCAGAATTCGAATCGCATTAATGTAAAAAAAGACAGCGCCGGCAAATGGATCGTGCCCATCAGGCGGCCCGAAGAAACAGCGGGCAATGTTGCTGTCACTGCACAGGGGGATGATGGTGATGTGCCAGGTACATCAGATTATAATACCTCAGTAGACTCTCTTACCAAGACCGATCTTTTTAATCTTCTTTGTATTCCGCCCCCGGAAAGAGACGCTGATACTTCTGCCGATGTTTATTCAAATGCCATCAGACTTTGTGTAGATAAAAGAGCAATGCTGCTTGTTGATCCTCCTGCAGACTGGGGCAGCATACCTGATCAGGCCGTCCAAAAACCGAAAGACAACCTGGGAACTCTTGGTATATCCGGAACCAATGCACGTAATGCAGCTCTTTATTACCCACTGATAAATAAGGCCGATCCTTTAAGAGAAAACCAGGTTGATACTTTTGTGCCGTCCGGCACTATCGCCGGTATCATGGCACAAACAGATACAAACCGCGGCGTATGGAAATCACCCGCAGGTATAGATGCCGCTTTAAATGGAGTAAGAAGCCTGCAGGTCACATTAAACGATCTTGAAAACGGCCAGTTGAATCAATTAGGAATTAATTGCCTTCGCACTTTTCCAATTACCGGAAGCGTAGTTTGGGGAGCAAGAACAATGCGGGGAGCAGACCAATTGGCTGATGAATATAAATATGTGGCTGTGCGAAGGACAGCCCTGTTCATCGAAGAAAGCCTGTACAGGGGCACAAAGTGGGTTGTATTTGAACCCAATGATGAACCTTTATGGGGACAGATAAGGCTTAACGTGGGAGCTTTCATGCATAACCTTTTCCGGCAGGGAGCTTTCCAGGGCAAGACACCTAAGGAGGCTTACCTCGTAAAATGTGACAGCGAAACAACCACCCAAAACGATATCAATCTCGGTATTGTAAATATAGTGGTCGGCTTTGCTCCGTTAAAGCCTGCCGAATTTGTAATAATAAAAATTCAACAATTAGCCGGACAAATTGAATCCTAAAAAAATATACTATGGCACAGTTTACAGTAAATGCTCAACGCTTCGACCCTTACAAGAATTTTAAGTTTCGTGTAAAATGGGATGGGCGTTATGTTGCAGGCATAAGTAAAGTTGGTGGACTTAAAAAAACCACAGAAGTGGTAAAGCACCGTGAAGGCGGCGATCCAAGCAGCAGCCGCAAATCGCCGGGACGTACAGAGTTTGAAGCCATCACGCTTGAACGTGGTGTAACGCACGACCAGGAGTTTGAGAAATGGGCGAACAAAGTTTGGAATTTTGGCTCAGGCCTTGGCGCTGAAACATCTTTAAAAGATTTCAGAAAAGATCTTACGATCGAGCTCTACAATGAAGCAGGCCAGTTAGCTATTGCTTATAACGTTTTTCGCTGCTGGGTTTCTGAGTTTCAATCCTTACCTGATCTGGATGCCAATGCGAATGCAATTGCCATTCAGCACATCAAATTGGAGAACGAAGGTTGGGAAAGGGACTATGCAGTCACCGAGCCTTCCGAGCCTTCTTTCACTGAACCATAGTCAGTTTTAAGACATGCGGAATCTTACAGAAACGGAGTTACTTAATGTATGGGAGAATTGCATGGACCGGCCGTTGATGGAAACGTCCCTTCATCTCATAGCAACTGCTTCATCTGTTCACGATCTTTCTGGTGTTGCATCTTTAAGCATTGGCCAACGTGATGCCAGGTTACTTCAGTTGAGGGAATGGATGTTTGGTCCCCGTTTAAAAAATGTGGCTAAATGCCCGCATTGCTCAGAAAAAATTGAATGGGAAAATGAGGTGAAGGAGCTACGTTTACAACCACTTCTACCCGGGGTTGGTACAATTTTCGATGTTACGATTGAAACATACCACATCAGCTTCAGGCTGCCCACCAGTAATGATCTTTTCCACCTTAAACAATCTTCATCTCAAACACCTGCCAGGGAATTACTTAATCGTTGCATAACGTCTATACGCAGAGAAAATGAGATTGTAGTTCCTTCTGATTTGCCCGTGAATGTTATTGAAAAAATAAATGACTTGATGAACAAGGAAGATCCGCAGGCAGATATCATGATGTTATTGACTTGTCCTTCCTGTAAAACGCAGTGGCAATCAGGGTTTGACATCCTGAGTTATTTCTGGTCTGAAATTAATTCCTGGGCAAAGCATCTTCTCCAGGAAATTTTTATTCTAGCAAAATTTTTCGGTTGGTCTGAGCGTGAAATTTTAGAGATCGGCCCAAAGCGCCGCCGGTTATACCTTGAAATGGTGAGAGCATGAGTTTCTTAAATAACATTATACAACGTCATACAAACCCTGCCAACCAGGTACAGCCAAGATTGAAAGGTGTTTTTGAACAGGAAAATAATCCGGCGACAGATTTACAAGAAGTTATTTCTGAAAACGAAAGCACCATAAATGTCATGCCGGCTGATAAGCCTCAATCTCTTTTTTCTCAGGAAAATGAAAGCAAAGTTCCTATTCCTTCAATGCTCAGAGGGGAACACGAGGTTACTGCAGAAAGTATAGAAGGGTCTGACGGAGAAGTGATACGAAATGAATCACAGCAACCAAGTGATGAAAATAGATTTTCAGATCTTCATTTTGTGGAATCAGTAAAAAATGATGTTAGCCTGGATAAAGAACCTTTCGAATCAAATTTTATTTCTGCAAAAAAAGAATTGGCAAATCAATCCTTCCGCAATGATGATGAGCAGAAAGTTTTGAAAAGTGAAAAAGCAGATTTTCAATCAGCATCAACCAATATTATTCCTGTCTCCGCAACCGTAGCCAGGGGGGAAGAAACTCCGGTTGGTCATGAAATAAATCCTGCGACAGAATTTCATGTTAGTCAAAATAAACCATCCATTAATACATTGAATTGGGTGAGGGATATTAAGCACTTTATAAATGCGGAGGCAAAAGAAAAAGTTGAATCACCGGCGCCTGTTATCAAGGTAAATATTGGCCGCATAGATGTACGTGCCATTGGCCAACAAACGCCTGTAAAAACTAAAGCCGATTCCAACCCTGTTATGACACTTGATGACTTTTTGAAAAAGAAAAAAGACATTGTATAGATGAGCTCAGCGCTGGCCATAGCAGGTGTTACGCTGTGTTTAAAAGATTTGCTTAATGATGGTTTGATCAATCATGACATCGTTGGCACTACAGGCGTGACAGTAGCAGTAACCTCGCTCCCGCCGGATAGGATTGTGATTGAAGACGGGCAAAGCCAGCTGAATATATTTATGTATCAAACTTCATTCAACCAGGGATGGAGAAATGAAGGGCAGCCTTCATTCAATTCGCGTGGAGACAGAGTCAGTAATCCACCGCTTGCCCTTGATCTTCATTATCTCCTTACAGCTTATGGTGGAGCGGAATTGCATTCGGAAATTTTATTGGGTTATGGAATGCAGTTGCTTCACGAAACACCGGTGTTGCCACGTGACTCAATCCGCCGTTCATTAAATCCTTCGGACATTGAGGACGCAGGTAATTTACCCCTTGCGCTCAGAGTTTTTTCATCAGTTGGCCTCGCCGACCAGCTCGAGCAAATCAAGATTATTCCGGAAGTAATGAATCCGGAAGAGATTTCCAAACTGTGGACTGCCTTTGGAGCTAAATACAGGCCTACAGCGGCTTACAGGGTTAGCGTTGTGTTGATCGAAAGCACGCGTTCTGTAAAATCCGCCCTACCTGTCCAGGAAAGAAAGATATATGTTGCTCCGTTTGCACCACCAGTTATCGAAAATATCAAATCGCAGGCTGATGACGATGCACCAATTGTGGAGACTCAAAAAATACTCTCCGGCTATAATCTTGTGATCGAGGGATACCAATTAAGATCTGAATTAGTATTTGTAAATGTTGGCGGCGTGGAAGTAATTCCGGATGCTGAAAATATCTCTTACAAAAAAATTGTTGTCAAAATTCCGGGTAGTTTACAAGCCGGTGTTCATGGCGTATCAGTTGTACATCCTATGTTGTTAGGTTCGCCTCCTGTACCACATAACGGTGTTTCCTCAAATGAATCTTCATTTGTATTAAGTCCTGAGATCGTTAATGTATCGCTTTCAAATCAGGCAGGCAGCTCAACATCCCGCAGTGCTGATGTTACAATTGAGGTGACACCTCCAATTTCAGAAAATCAAAAAGTAGTTCTGTTATTAAATGAATATCAACCGGCAGCCACTGCTGTAACCGGGCGCAGTTATAGTTTTCAATCACCCTTGCCGTTATCAAGCCCTCCCGCACAAATTGATATTATTACCATACCGGTATCAGGCGTTACTGCCGGTGATTACCTGGTAAGGGTACAAATTGATGGCGTAGCGAGTGGCCTGGTCCCCGATGGAACTGGCAGGTTTACAGATCCACAGATCACCTTATGATAGAGAAAATAAAAGATTGGAACGAGGCAAATCAACGCTATTTGATGGCTGCATTAAGAGTGGTGAAAGAAGAATTGGAATTAAATAAAAAAGGGCTTCGTAGAGAAAATGAAAATTCTGATCATCAAAATTTTGCTGAAGCAAATAAAAAGCTTGAAGAAGCATTACAGGAACTTCCCGCACCTTCTTCACTGGAAACGCTCACAAAAATTTTTGGCCTTTCGTCTTTTGAAAAGAAAATATTGTTGATGGCTGCAGGTGTGGAGCTTGATAGCAATTTTGCCGATCTAATCTCATCACTGCAAAACGGGATGCCATTGCCTGCATTTAGCCTTGCGCTTTCTTCCCTGGAAGATGCACACTGGAGCGCCATTTCACCTAATGCGCCGCTTCGGTATTGGCGTTTGATTGATCTTACTCAAAGCCAGTTGATTTCAAAATCCCCGGTAAAAATTGACGAACATATCCTTCATTACCTTACGGGCTTGCACCAGCCCGATGAGCGCCTGGACGGATTCGCTACGCCACTTCCTAAATCCAAACACCAACTTGTGCCTTCGCACTTGAAGTTAGCTGAACAGATTATACAAGATGTTTCCTCGCATAGCAAAACCGGTACACTGCCAGTTATTGAATTAACCGGCGATAATAAAACCGATAAAGAAAGCATTGCTGCTCATTTGAGCCTGCAGTTTGCCATGTATCCTTACTTCATTCCGGTTCACGCAATTCCTTCATCTATAAAAGATATTATCGAGATAAGCCGCATCTGGAACCGGGAAGCAGCGCTTAAATCAAACGTGCTTTATATTGACTACAGTGAAATAGACATAAGTGATAAAAACAAAGTTCAGTCAGTAATTAATTTTATTGATAATGTTCAAAGCCTCACCATTGTAAATAGTGGTCAAAATACTATGAACGTTACCCGGCAGAAAAAAAATTATCCGGTTGCGAAGCCAACTGCTATGGAACAATTTGATTTATGGAAGGAAAAATTTTCAAGCAAACAGCTCATTGATGATGAAATAAAAAAACTGGTGGCTCAATTTAATTTAAGCGCAAAAACTATTCATGCTGCCGCGGAAGGATCAATGAATGGTTCAATAGCTTCAAGAGAAAATGGATCGTCGCATTCTACAATAAAAAAAATATGGAACAGTTGCTGCCTGCATGCCCGCCCGGATGTAGGCGATTTAGCGCAGCGAATAGAACCTGTAGCCAACATGGAAGATTTGGTTTTACCCGAAACACAAAAAGATCTTTTGCGGGAATTAATTATGCAGGTGAAGCAAAGAATTAAAGTATATAACGAATGGGGATTTGCAGGTAAAAGCCTGAGGGGACTGGGGATTACCGCACTGTTCACCGGCGAAAGCGGAACAGGAAAAACAATGGCGTCAGAGGTTTTGGCAAATGAACTGCAATTAGATCTTTACCGGATTGACCTGAGCCAGGTAATAAATAAATACATTGGAGAAACTGAAAAAAATCTGAAAAAAATATTTGATTCCGCAGAGGAAGGTGGTGCCATTTTACTATTTGATGAAGCAGATGCATTGTTCGGAAAAAGAAGCGAAGTGAAAGACAGCCATGACCGCTACGCAAATATTGAAGTAAGTTATTTGTTGCAAAGAATGGAAGCCTACCGGGGCTTGGCAATTCTTACAACAAATATGAAGAATACACTGGATAAGGCCTGGATGCGCCGGATTCGTTTTATCATCCAGTTTCCATTTCCTGATGTGGCGCAGCGTGCAGAAATATGGAGCAAAATATTTCCTGCAGCCACCCCTACCGAAAACCTGGAATATGAAAAGCTTGCAAAATTAAATGTTGCGGGGGGCAACATAAGAAACATTGCACTAAATGCTTCATTTATTGCTGCCAACGAAGGCACACCTGTGAGGATGACCCAGGTTTCCCGGGCAATAAGAAGCGAGTACAATAAGCTGGAAAAGCCACTAACAAATATAGAATCCGGTGTATGGAAGTAAAGCCCAATATTGAAATTAATATCGGCGAATTAGTTTTGCATGGATTTTCCCCGGCTGATAAATTTCGTATAGGCCAGGCCGTAGAGCAGCATTTGACCTCACTTTTCATTGAACAAGGTGTGCCGTCTTCTTTGCAAAAAAATAATGACCAGCTTTCATTAAAGGGCGGCTCTTTTCAATTGTCGGAAAATGATTCTGCCGGATCAATCGGAAATCAAATAGCAGGCACAGTTTATTCTGGATTTAAACCCGAATGATTAGAGTTGCTAAAATTACATTTACAGCATGTCAACTTTCCCTGGTTCACCTCATCTCATAAAAGGCGGAATTGTTTTGATTGATTCGCAAACATCTAAAGTGCAGCGGATCATTACATTCCAGTATAATCCCGATACATTGTCAAGAAGCCTGCAGGCGCAAACCATCAGCAGTGATGGAAAAGATCGCTCACAACCCATGCGGCTGACTGGCCCGCCGGTAGAAACAATTAAGCTTGATGCAGAGATTGATGCTACAGATATGATGCAGGCAGGCGATAGCCTTACTGCACAAACCGGCATACATTCACAGTTAGCTGCACTGGAAACAATTATCTATCCCACAAGTGCACAGCTTACTGCCAACAACAGCTCGGCTTCGTCCGGCTCTCTCGAGATAGCCCCAATGGAAGCGCCCCTTACCTTATTTATCTGGAATAAAAACCGGATTTTGCCTGTCCGTATTACTGAGTTTAGCATTACTGAAGAAGCCTTTGATGCAAACCTGAATCCCATCCGTGCAAAAATAAGTTTAGGTATGCGGGTACTCAACGTTGATGATCTTGGCTTTGATCATAAAGGAGGCAGCCTCTATATGAGTTATCAGCAGAACAAGGAAAGGCTTGCAGGTATGTTTACCCAGGGAACACTTAATAATTTCGGTATAACATCTATTCCATGACAGATCCATTTCAAAACATCCTGCAATCAGGCAACCTGCCTGTAAACAATTTGCCAGTATCAAGCCGCTATTATGCTGTGGGCACAACAACTATAGAGTTAGCGGATAAAAGAAAGGTCGTTTATATTAAACGGCGCTTTATTCCGCCTGCAGAAAAACTTGAGCTCATAACAGAACACATAGTAAAGAAAGGCGATCGCCTCGATAATATTGCTGCTTCATACATTGGAGATCCTGAACAGTTTTGGCAGGTAGCTGATGCCAACAATGCGATGAAACCTTCAGACTTAACCGAAGAGCCGGGAGAAAAAATTCGTATCACACAGCCATTGGGCGCACGAATCGTTTAAATGCTAAAGGGTAAAATAAATTTATCATTGTTGATTGGCCCGGTAGTTCCCGTTCCGGTTTCAAAATCAATCATTGATGCATTGAGCAGTTTGGAAGTAACTACTACTGCCGGCGAAGCAAGTGGTTTTCAACTCACTTTTACTTTCAGTAGTAAGTCACCATTAAATACGTTGCTTCTTTTATTAGGACAAGCCGGGCCTTTCATACGTGTGATCATCGTTGTTACTGTAAACGGCACACCGAATGTTTTGATGGATGGCATGATCTCAAATCATCAGCTTAGCCCAAATGTGCAATCTGGTCAATCAACGCTTTTGGTAACCGGCGCAGACCTCACAAGCGTAATGAGTTACATTGATTTTACCGGTTTTCCTTATCCCAACATGCCTCCCGAACTGAGGGCGCTTATCATAATTGGCAAGTATGCAATTTTTGGATTGATACCAATGATTATACCCAGTCTTTTTACCGATTTGCCTATTATAATACAACGCATTCCTTTGCAGCAGGGAAAAGACCTTGAATACATAACGAAGCTGGCTAACGATGTTGGGTATGTTTTTTATATAGACCCCGGCTCTGTGCCGGGCACCAACGTTGCTTACTGGGGCCCCGAATTGAAAGTTGGGATACCGCAACCTGCACTCAACATCAATATGGATGCACACACTAATGTGGAAGCCTTAAATTTTAATTTTAATGGCGCTGGCAAAACAATGCCGATCGTATTTCTGCACAATGCTGAAACAGGGGCTCCAATTCCCATTCCCATCCCTGACATCAGCCCGCTAAATCCGCCATTGGGATTAATACCGGCCATTCCTGTAAATTTTGATATGATGAAAGATACAGCCAAACTGAGCCCTATGGCAGCCATTGGCAAAGGCATTGCAGCCGCCTCAAGATCTTCTGATGTTGTTACGGGCGAAGGTTCGTTAGATGTGATGCGGTATGGCCGGGTGCTTAAAGCAAGATCGCTCGTGGGCGTGCGGGGAGCGGGGGATGCCTTTGATGGCTTATATTATGTAAAAAAAGTGAAGCATAAAATTCAACGCGGGCAGTACAAACAGGATTTTTCCCTCACTAGAAATGGACTGATTTCTACTATTCCAAAAGTTCCCGCATGATGATAAAGTATTTTATATATGGATGAAAAATTTTATGGAAAGTATCGCGGTACAGTATTAAATAACATTGATCCGATGGTGCAGGGAAGAATAATGGCAATAGTGCCCGATGTGTTAGGGGTAGTCCCGTCAAGTTGGTGTATGCCTTGCGTACCAATTGCCGGTATGCAAACGGGCGTGTTTGTCGTTCCAACAATTGGCGCAAAAGTGTGGGTGGAATTTGAAGGAGGAAATACTGACTACCCAATCTGGAGTGGTGGCTTCTGGGGATCAACCGCTGAAGTGCCTGCACTTGCGCTTGCAGGCATACCCGGATCACCAAATATTGTATTACAAACATTGGCTCAAAATACCATAATGGTGAGTGACCTTCCGGGACCAACCGGCGGCATCATGCTCAAGAGCACAACCGGTGCTTCAATTATTGTAAATGATACAGGTATATATATCCAAAATGGAAAAGGCGCCAGCATCGTGATGGTTGGTCCTTCCGTAACCATCAATACAGGTGCATTAGTGATCACCTGATTTAATAAAAAAAAATGCCAGGACCATTACTTCATTTAGGTGCAACTGTTTTGTGTGCACATGCCGGGCAGGCACAACCAACGTCACCCAACCCAAGGGTATTGGTTAGCGGCCAGCCAATTGTTTTGCAACCGATGCCTTATGTAATCGCTGGTTGTCCATTCAATGTTTCAGGTGCACCGGTTCCATGCGTTACCGCTACTTGGGTCACCGGCGCTACCCGTGTACTCTCTAATGGTATGCCTGTATTGCTCATGGATAGCCAGGCCATCTGCGCTCCTAATGGCACACCATTGATGATCGTTGTAACACAGCCGAGAGTAATAGGAATGTAAAAAGGTTATGAACATTAAATATCCATTACAGTTTAATAATAATGGCCGCACTGGCGAAACAGGCGATGATCAGCATATCCGCGATATGATTGAGCAGGTTTTATTTACTGCTCCCGGTGAGCGTGTTAATCGCCCGGATTTTGGAAGCGGCCTTTTACAACTCGTGTTTGAGCCCAACAGTGATGAGTTGGCAACAACTACGCAGTTTCTGGTACAAGGTTCACTGCAGCATTGGTTGGGCGATTTAATCGAAGTACGGGATGTGCAGGTAATTAATGAAGATTCAAAATTGATAGTGACGGTAGTTTATGTAGTTCGCAGTAATATGGAAACGATAGTCGCAAAATTTACACGGTAAAAAAATTATGATCTATTTCTGTTGTGATGAATTTCGGCGTAATGATGTAAAAAATCATCCTGTGCTTAATGGAATTGATTTCCTGGAAGTAGTTGACAATTCATCAGATCCAAGCGAGGTTCGTCAAACAACTTTGCTCGTTCATTTTTTAAAGCCCTTAGCCAATGATAATCCGGGTCAAAATAATATCATTATTGAGGGAGGGGAAAGAATTGATAACATCACTGTAACAGATGTTTTCATTAGCCCCGGAGATTCGCCGCCATCTTCACCTCCGGAAGATGATGAAAATAAAATCGTTGTTGTGAAAGTGAAAGAGGCTGGTGATTTCTCAACATATACGCTCAAAATAATTACAGATGAAGACAATAAAGAGGTGCCGGAAGGATTTGATCCAATACTTTCTGAGATACAATTTTCTTTCAAGGTTTTATGTGATTCCGAATTTGATTGCGCACCAAAACATGATTGTGAAAAACTAACATCGCCGGCGCCTGAGATAAATTATCTCGCAAAAGATTATGCAGGCTTCAGGCAGGTGATGCTTGATCGCCTGGCTTTGCTGCTGCCTGGTTGGAAAGAGCGGCATGCCGCAGACTTAGGAATTTCGCTGGTTGAAGCGCTTGCTTATGTGGGGGATTACCTCAGCTATCAGCAGGATGCAGTTGCTACCGAAGCATACCTTGGCACTGCCCGCAAAAGAATTTCTGTTCGCCGTCATGCAAGGCTTATTGATTATTTTATGCATGATGGCTCCAATGCAAGGACCTGGGCACACATTGATGTGGATGAAAATATTACCGGGCTTACATTATCTATGAAAGCCGCAGGCGAAACCACTAAGTTTCTTACCAGGATAAATAAACTGCCGGTAGCTGTACGTTCTGATTCGGAGGCATTCAAAAATACCAGGGGACAAAATTTCCAGGTCTTTGAAATGTTGCATGATATTGTGCTTGATGGCAGCCATAACCAAATGAATTTTTACACCTGGCGGCAAGGTGAATGCTGCCTTCCTCAAACCGCTACTACCGCCACACTCGACGGAAGTTATCCGAATTTGACGCCCGGTGATATATTAATCTTTGTAGAGCTTTTAGGCCCGCAAACAGGGAAGCCGGGAGATGCAAATCCATTGCATCGCCACGCAGTTCAGTTAACAAGTGTTGTTGCCTCAATTGATCCATTAGGCAGCCCCGACAGTTCACCGCCGGATAATTCATCAAGGCCGGTAACTGAAATTACCTGGCATGATGATGATGCGTTGCCATTCCCGCTTTGCATTTCTTCTATTGATGAAAATGGAAATTCAATTGTCGTGAGCGCTGCGTTGGGTAATAATGTTTTAGTAGATCATGGCTATACAGCCAGCGAAAAACTTGAGCAAGTACCGGCAGCGGAGGCAGGTGGCGGCCGAAACATCAGTTTTACAAGGCCATCTACTGCGGCTTGTGAAAAGCCGGAAGTTGTGCAGGTTCCCTTGCGTTACCGTCCAAGGCTAAAACAGGTTCCGCTAACGCAGGCATTGCAATATGATACTGAAGACAAACCTGTATCCGCCTTTGCTGCCAGGAAATGGTCTTCTTCGGATCTGCTTCCGGTTATCTTTCTTACGGAACCCGGTGTGGTAGGCCAATGGGAACCGCAACATGATCTTTTGAATAGTAGTCATAATGGTAAACATTTCGTAGTCGAAGTTGAATCGGATGGCAGCACTTACCTGCGCTTCGGAAATGATATAGAAGGGCAGCGGCCAGCGCCGGGCTCAACATTTACAGCAAACTACAGGCTTGGTAATGGCAGTACTGGAAACATCGGGACAAACAGTATTGCGCACCTTGTTTCAAACGATCCCACCATTACCGGCGCTAATGAAAAAATAATAAAAGTCTGGAATCCTTTATCTGCAGTAGGCGGAACCGAACCTGAGGAAACAGAGCTCGTTCGCCAAAAAGCACCGCAGGCTTTTAGAAAACAGGAGCGTGCCGTAACAATGGCAGATTACGAAGAAGTTTCCAAACGGTCTGATCTTAAAATTCAAAGAAGCGCTGCATCCCTACGCTGGACAGGAAGCTGGCGCACCGTGTTCTTAACAGTGGACAGGCTATCAGGCCTTCCTGTTGGAGAAGAATTTGAGACTAACCTGCGCGGTTTTGTAGAGAAATACAGGATGGCCGGGCAGGACCTTGAAGTGGACAGCCCTCATTTTGTCTCTCTCGAAATTGAAATGATTATCTGCGTTAATAAAAATTATTTCAGGCCAGACGTGAAAGCTGCACTGCTTGAAGTCTTTAGTAACCGCAGGCTTTCTCTAAGCAGAACCGGTATATTCCATCCCGATAATTTTAGCTTTGGGCAAACAGTTTATCTGAGCAGGGTATATGCTGCGGCACAACAGGTGCAGGGAGTGGATTCTGTAACAATTACCAAATTTCAACGGCAGGGAGAAGATAGTATTGAAGCTATGGACAGTGGAAAGCTTTTAGTTGGCCGCCTCGAAATTGCCCGCCTTGATAATGATCGCAACTTTCCGGAACGTGGTGTATTCAACCTGGTAATGAAGGGTGGAAAATAATTTGATTTATAAAAATGTCTGACCTCAATTCATGTAATTGCTGCGATGGTGTATCGGTAGAAACACCGGTGGAGATAACTAATCGCCCGGGCCTTAGCACAATAGCCTATCGTGCAGGAACGCATCCCACATTCAAAGAGAGTTTACTTGCACGTATTTCGCTTTCCGGCAAGCCGGCATTGCAGAACTTAACTACCCGGGATAACAATGATTTTAGCATTGCGCTTCTTGATGCATGGTCTGTCGTGGGAGATATTCTTACCTTTTACCAGGAACGCATTGCAAACGAATCTTACCTGCGCACAGCTACGGAGCGGCGTTCGGTTTTAGAAATGAGCAGGCTTGTAGGCTATGAGCTTGGTCCAGGTGTAGCTGCATCGGCATACCTGGCTTTTACATTGGAAGATAGCCCTGCACCCCTCGGTCCGATTACCGGCACAGGAAATTCCGCAAATGCAAAAGAGGGCCTTCCGCCAATCATTATTGCAAAGGGTGCAAAAGTGCAAAGCATTCCCGGCCCTGATGAAGTACCGCAGATTTTTGAAACCCTTGAAGATATTGAAGCAAGAGCCGAATGGAATGCCATAAAGCCGCGGCTTAGCCAACCTATAGTTAATACAGACAGCGATGTTCTTATTTTCCAGGGCATCACAAACAATCTAAAAGAGGGAGACATTTTATTGATATCTGTGTCCGGAAGTTTTAAAATAAAGAAGATCTTAAAAGTAAAGGTTGATACTGACGCGAAAACAACATGGGTTTACCTTGAACTTACTGCAGTACCTCCTGCTTATGTAAGGCCCACGGGCCTTACCGAGGGCGAGGCAGAGACGCTATTAACGGTCGGTAAGCTTGATGAGGCCATTGCAACGGAAATTGTAAACAAAACCTGGCTTGAAGAAGATCTTGCCATGTTGATAACGGCGAATAAATGGTCATCCTTTGAATTAGTTTCCAGTATGAATAAAATTATCGCTTCGCAAACCGCAGTTGCTGCCGGAAGTGTATATGTGTTCCGCAAACGTGCTTTTGTATTTGGATATAATGCTCCGCAAAAGTTAACGCTAAGCACCGGCGGCATTCCTTCTTTTAGCGAATGGCCCAGTACGAGTGAGTCTGCAGGGAAAATTTATCTTGATAATAGTTATGATGAAATATTGCCGCATACTTATATCGCCGTGCAGAAAGCAGCCAATATAAAAGACAATCCGCCTGATGTCTATGAGGTAAATACAGCAGAAGTTCGTGCACGTGCGCAATATGGAATCAGCACCCAGACCACCGAGATTACCTTTAATCCAAAAACTGCAGGCTCAGTTTGGTGGAATGTTACCGCACACAATTTCTCAGATATTCGCCCCGTCACCATATATGCCCAAAGTGAAAAGCTGCCGTTAGCAGAGTTTCCTGTTACGGATGTGGTGCAGGGAAGTACGATTACCCTGAACCGTTACTATCCAGGTCTTGTAGTCGGGCAAGCGCTAATACTTACCGGTGATCGTAATGATCTGAAAGGTGTTAGTGCAAGTGAAGTAATTGAGATAAAAGAAATTGTTGTAGAAAAAGGTTTTACAGTTCTTGAACTGCTTGAGGCACTTGATTACACTTATGTTCGCAGCTCGGTAAATATTAGCGCCAATGTTGCACTTGCCTCAAATGGCGAAACAGCAAACGAAACTTTGGGCAGTGGAGATGCAGGCCAGTCATTTCAGAAATTTACACTTCGGCAGCCCCCGCTTACTTATATCAGCGCACCTACTGATACAGGCACACTTTCCACACTCGAAGTACGTGTGAATGATATTCTATGGCATGAGGTTGAATACTTTCTTGACCATCTGCCGGATGAACGCATATACATTACCCGCAGAAATGATGATGGCAAAACAACCGTGATATTTGGGGATGGTATTACCGGTGCCAGGCTACCCACAGGCCAGGAGAATATCAAAGCAAAATATAGAAAAGGAATTGGCCTCGGCGCTTTAGTGAAAGCAAACCAGTTGTCGCAATTGTTGACAAGGCCCCTTGGTGTAAAGGATGCGGTAAATCCGGTAGCGGCCACCGGCGCAGCAGACCCGGAAATCCTGGAAGATGCAAGGATCAATGCGCCACTCGGAATTCTTACATTGGGCCGCATTGTATCTTTACAGGACTATGAAGATTTTGCACGTGCCTTTGCGGGTATTCAAAAAGCGCTGGCTGTATGGACCTGGGTGTCGGAAAGGCGGCACATATTTATTACCGTAGCCGGAGCAGCCGGTGCAGAAATAGAAAAAGACAGTTTTCTTTATGACAATTTACTAAAAGCTATCAGGAAGCAAAGCGATCCGCAAGTTTCTCTCACACTTGAATCTTACATACCTAAATTTTTCCGGATCAAAGCCAATATACAAGTTGATCCTGATTATATCAATGAAGAAGTGCTTGCAGAAATTGAAGATAATTTACGCGAAACATTTTCTTTCAGGAACAGGCAGTTTGGGCAAGCTGTTACTTATAGTGAAGTGGTAAGTGTAATTCAGCAGGTAGAAGGAGTAGTGGCAGTAGATATTGATAAGCTGTATCGCTCTGATTTGCCCGAAGATATTACCTATCGCATACAGGCCAGTGTGCCTATGAGTGGTGATGAAAATATTTTAGCAGCAGAACTGATAACACTAGACCAAAGACCGGTTGACCTTAACATAATGACATGAGTTTTGATATAGAAACTTTATACAAGCTTCTTCCTGCGTTTAACCAGATCCGTGATACTGAGATGGGGAACGCAATAATCCCCGGCGAAGAAAATGATGGTCCACTAAAGGCATTGCTGGGCCTGATTGCAGAGCAGGTAGCAGTACTTGAAGAAAATTTTGACCAGCTTTATGATGACCAGTTTATTGAGACCTGTGCTGATTGGGTAGTGCCATACATCGGCGATCTTATAGGGGCACGTGGCCTTACTGTTTTTCCAGATGCCTCATTTAGCGAAAGAGGAGAAGTTGCCAACACGCTTTCTTACAGGCGAAGAAAAGGCACTGCCTCTGTGATTGAGCAACTGGCACGGGATGTAACAGGATGGAATGCTAATGTGGTAGAATATTTTCAGTTACTCGCAACCACGCAGTACATGAATCACCTTCGCCCGAAAAATTTATCTGTGGCAAGCCTTCGGAAATGGGAGGAACTCGGATACGCCAATAGCCCATTTGATAAAATGGCACACACTGTGGATGTTCGCAATATTGCAAAAAGACGTGGTAAATATAATATTCCAAACATCGGAATTTATTTGTGGCGGCTTGATAGTTTTTCTTTAAGAAATTCTCCCGCCTATAAAATAGATGACTACCGTTATAAATTTGATGCATTAGGAAAAGATCTTCAGCTTTTTAATAAACCTGTTCCTGAAGACTCCATAACACATTTTTCAACACCAATCAACGTGCCGGCGGGTATCAGTCGTTTTGTGATGAACAAATACCTGGAAGGTTATTATGGCATCGAAAAATCCGTTTTGGTTTATGAAAATGGAGACGCTGTATTGCCTTCCGATAGCCCGTCTTCTACACTGTCTTCTCTTGTATGCGTTTGTAACCTCAGCGATCTGAAAGACGGTTTTGGAAATGTAATTGGGTGGGTAAATATGCCGGAAAATAAAATTGCAATTGACCCGGTATTAGGGCGTATTGCTTTTCCATCAAATGAATTGCCGCCAACAGATGTGCATGTTGATTACCATTATGGTTTTAGTGAAAAAATGGGTGGTGGTGATTATGGAAGAACACTATCTTTTTCAACCGATCTTGAAGAGATTGCATTAATAAGAGTTCCGGATGATAAAGCCTCCATCCAGGAGGCGATTGATGAAATAAAAGCTACAGGTGGTGTGGTTGAAATTACTAATAATGAATATTACATTGAAACTCCCCTGATAAATATTTCTTCCGGAAAAAAAATTGAGATACGGGCTGCAGATAAAATGCGGCCGGTACTTGTACTTGATGGTGATCTTGAAATTAGCGGAGGAGAAAATAGTGAATTGCATGTTAACGGGCTTCTTATCTCGGGGGGACGTTTACTTTTACCACTTACCAGTAGCAGTGGCGAAATAAATGAACTTCGCAAACTTTATATACAGGATTGCACCTTACTACCAGGCTCGAGTCCCGCAGTGGACATTGTGCCGAAGCAACCTGCACAGGCCCGTTTATTTATCGCAATGGCTAATGTGGAGGTGAAAATAGACAAATCAATTCTCGGTGCAATTGCGGTAAATGAAGAGGCGAGCGTTTCAATTACCAATAGTATTGTAGATGCAACTGATGAAAGTAAAACTGCGTATGCAGGGCTCAATGATTTAAAAAATGGCGGCAGATTAAGAGTCATAAATTCAACTATTATTGGAAAAGTGAGAACTGTAGTTATGGATCTCGCTTCTAATACTGTATTCCTGGCGGATTTAAAAACGTCGCCTTCGGATTTTCCGCCGGTATATGCAGAAAGATTACAGGAAGGTTGTGTGCGCTTTTCTTACATAACTCCCGGTTCGAGGCTGCCACGTAAATATCGGTGCCAGCCTGCACCAGGTGCTGCAGATACCGCAGGTGTGCGGCCTGTATTTACATCTTTGCAATATGGCGATCCGGGCTATTGCCAGCTTAGCCAGCTCTGCTCTGTTCACATTCGGGAGGGTGCCGATGATGACGCGGAAATGGGCGTTTTTCATGATCTCTATCAGCCACAACGAATACAAAATCTCAAAACACGCTTGAATGAATACCTGCGGTTTGGTTTGGAAGCCGGTATCTATCTCGCATTATAATTCATTAAACTCATAGGAGGACCATAATATGCCAGGAGATTTTTCCAGAAAAACTTTCGATAAGAAAAAACATTACAGCGGTGTACTACTGCAACAGGGGCGTGTGCAGCTTGATGCAGACTGGAATGAACAACTCGATATCGAACAGTACAGGACTTTTACAGAAACAAGAGATGTCGTAGGGCTCTGCGGAGTACCCAAAAAGAATGACGGATTTAAAATAACTACCGATGCTGCAAGCTTTGTTATCGGGCCGGGAAGAATATATGTTGGCGGCTTACTCTGTGAGTTAGAGGAAGGGCAGGTGCCCACTACTTATTTGAATCAGCCATATTTTCCAAACCCGGATCTGTCTTATTTTATCCAGGACAGCCCCCCAGGCAGCAGCCCGGCAAGCCCGCCCGATATGGGCGGCCTGGAAGCAGGCACATACCTTATTTACATTGAAGCCTGGCAACGCGAAATTAATTATCGTGATGATGCATTGATCCAGGAAAAAGCGCTTGGAGAAGCCGACACTGCTGCCCGTTTACAAACAGTGTGGCAGGTAAAATTGCTGAAGGTGCCTGATGTGGGCTCTACCTGCAAAACAAACTTTACAGAGTGGGATGATCTTATCAAGCCTTCAACAGGTAAGCTCAATGCCCAAACAAAAAATAATACTGATCCCAAAGAACCTTGTGTATTACCCCCGAGTGCAGGCTACCGCAGTCTTGAGAACCAGCTTTACCGTGTAGAAATACAAACAGGTGGCGACCACAGCGTGGCAACGTACAAATGGTCAAGAGATAATGCTACCGTAGAAACTAAAATAATGAATGTAAGCGGGAGTGTACTAACGGTGTCGGATATGGGCAAAGATGATGTACTGGGATTTTCGCCGGGTCAATGGGTTGAAATTGTTAATGAAGAATCCACATTAAATGGTAAGCCTTATGACCTGTATGAAATTGATTCAGTAAAACCCGAATCAAATAAGATCACCTTAAAAACTTCTGTTTCACAGTTCAGTGGCAAGACTGGTCTCAAACTGCGCCGCTGGGACCAGCCAGATCCCGGCACATTAACTTCCGGTGTTGCAATGACCTCAGATTGGATGGATCTTGAAGAAGGTGTGCAGGTAAAGTTTTCTGCAGGCAACTACAGGGCAGGTGATTACTGGTTAATTCCCGCACGTACAGCTACCGGCGAAATTGAATGGCCACCTTATGAAATTCCAAATCTTAATCCAGTTGAACAATCACCATCAGGCATCAATCGCTACTATTGCAGGCTGGCCTTAATACAAACACAAGGTGAAACTCCTGTTGTTGAAGACTGCCGGCACCTGTTTCCATCTCTCTCAGACATCTGCGCAGAAGATATTTGTTTTAACAACGACACCTGCGATCTTGCCGATGCACAAACAGTGCAGGAAGCGTTAGATCTTCTTTGTGCTGCCAACGATCTCCGTAAGCACAATAAATTATTGCATGGCTATGGCGTAATATGCGGCCTCAAGGTCATCTGCGGCAAGCCGGACATGCAGTCTGATGGCAGGGGAAGGGTTTTTATTGAGAATGGCTACGCACTGGATTGCGATGGAAATATTATCCAGGTAAAACAAGGAGGCATTAGCTATGATGTGGTAACTGAGGCGCAAGTAAATGGATATTTAACGGATGGTACAGGCACAGTTTGTTTGAAGATATCGGGTACTGGTAACAAGCCGTCTATGATATCTATTGAAAAATTTGTGAAGCAGGACTTTTGGGATGAAATACTTGAAGGTTCCTTATTAAAAGATTTTTATACAAGCTGCATTGAAAAACTTATTGTATTCTTAAAAAAGCAATTTCCGTTTCCCCTTAAGGATGAGGTGCCGGTAACAATTGAACAGCGCCGACTTACAGCCATTATAAATTTATTTGCCCAATTAATAAATTCTAAGTCTGGCCCCTATGGATTTATTTCCGGCCAAAAGAAAAAACATGTACGCTCTGCTGACTGCGGAAAAGAATCTGCAGAAAATAAATATGAAGATGATCTGCTGTATTGCCTTTATGAGGAAATTAAAGACCTTCTTGCAAGTGAAACTTATTGCGCAATGTTTGATTACGATAAATATCCTGATTACACGCTGGATCCAGGCCTGGAAACTATTTTCGGACCTCCGTTAAAATTTCACACCAGGCTTAGGTTAGATCCATCCGGGCAATTTGGATATACCTGCGGAAAGGACAACAAGATTTATGTATATGATTTTAAAACGCAGGAATTAATACAATCAATCGCGTTTCCGGGAAACACACAAATGAAAGTGCAGGATATTGCTTTTGCAAAAGAAACAACAATTTATGCAGTTGGGCTAATGGATGATAAGGATTCTCAATTTTCTGCCGGAAGCATATCAGGCGGAAAAATAACATGGAACAATACTTCTATGCACTGTGGAAAAAAATATGTTACGCTCTCAACTGATACCTCGGGCAGGTTGTATGCTGTTGCAAACGGGGAAGGGGTATTCGAAATAACCGGTATCGGGCAGCTAAATTATGCATCAACCCCTGTAGTGATTGGAAATGCCACCGGTATGCTTGCTCTCTCCGCTGATGGAAATTCTTTTTATTATGCTGAAGCTGCACCGGGCGTTCCAAATCCGTCTTCTTTTATACGAGTGACAGGCTTTGACAGGAAAAACAATACTACAAAGACTTTCCAGATTTCGGGTGCTGATCCCGGGAACGACATTCTATTGTATGAAGACAGAATTTATATATCCGGCGATCAAACTGTGTCCGCCCCTTTGCGTGTAGTAAAAGTTTTTGATATGAATGGCGTATCGCCCGGATTTATCCAGGTTGAAAATAGTTCATTTATTCACCTTGCTGTAGAAGAGCAAAGAAAGATTTTAATGATATCACTTTCAGACATGCTTAAAGTAGTATGCGTGGAGCTCAGCAACCAATCTTTTTCGGTTAAAAAAGATTTCCGTATTCCCGTTCAAACTTACCCAATGACCATCATAACAAGTAAGGCTACACGAAAAGGTTATGTGCTGAACTCGGTTGTAAATACGCTTACAGCAATTGATTTTGAAAGTGCATTTAATACATCAGCTCCTCCAAATTTTACTTATGAACCGCCAGGCATTTTAAGGGATTACAGGGAAGACGTTGTAAAAGCTTACAAGCATCTTTTCGGCCACTTATTACAATCGCTTAAAGATTGCTTTTGCGATAAATTTCTTGTGGATTGCCCCGCGTGTAGTGAAAAGGATAAGATCTATCTCGGCTGTGTTGAAATTCGCGATGGCAAGGTTTATCACATCTGTAATTTTACAAAACGTAAATATGTCAAGACCTTTCCCACGGTTGAATATTGGCTTTCTACCATACCGGTTCTGCCGATGTTTAAAAAAGCCTTCACAGCATTTTGTTGTTCGGTAATTGATAAGGGAAGCAACATAGTGACAGGAAAACCTTAGGGTTAAAATCATCCTATAATTTAAGATAATAATTTTTTATGAGCAGTCAAATATATTCAGTAACAGGAAATGTAGTGGACCGGAATACCGGCCAGGGCATTTCTAATTTGAGGGTAGAAGCCTGGGATGTAAGAAAAGACAACCAGGGGTCGTTCGGTTCAGCAAATGTTGATGCAAACGGGCATTTTATTTTGTGTCTCGATTTAAAAAATCTTGAATTAAGAAGGCCCCCGGATCTCTATTTTAAAATTTACCGAAGTGCACAGCTTTTGGCAGACACCGAAGACACAGTTGTATTGAAGGGAGGTGAGGATAGGGAAGTGCTTATTCAGCTTACTATTCCTGTTGCATACCCTGAAGGAAAAGACAGGGTAAACGCAAAGCAACTTTTTACCGGTGTTGATTTTATTCAGCAATCAGACTTTAAAGGCTTGTTTACTGATGTAAAAGGTAAAGCCGGTACGCGTGTATCGTTTATATCAGATATGGTTATGAATACTTTTAATAAAGCTGACATTAAGCCTATTAAAGTTACAGGCACACGGGAAAGCGACGTCATCAACCAACCTGTTGCGGGTGTGAAAGAAAAGCTGGAGGCAAAAAAAGTTGTGGTAGAAAATGTTTTACCTTATGATCCGCAAATCAATAGAGCGTCATTTAATAATATAACTTCCCTTCCTGCTAATCTTAAAGAAGGTGAAAAAGTAAATCTTTATGAAGAGAATGGCAAGGTGCGCTACTATTCAATTGTAAAGCAAAATATTAGTACCGCCGGTTTAACTGCGATTGCAGATGAACATACAGAGCAGTTAACCAAATTGCAGAATGAATTAAATGTTACAAAAGAAAACGCTGCTCAAAAAGATGCAGAGATAATTGCACACAGAGATCAGCTATCGAAGATGCAGGAAGAACTCAATTTAGCAAAAGAAACTGCTGCAAAAAAAGATGCCGGAATGCTTGAAGTTACCAGGACGCATAACGATCAGTTGGTAAAGATGCAGGAACAACTTAACGCTGCAAAAGATAGCGCAGCTCAGAAAGATGCAGAGTTTAGTAAGCTAAATGCAGCGCTTACATCAATGCGCACCGATCAGTCTAACATGCTGACGATGCTCAAGCCCGAAAATCTCGTTAAGTTATTAAAAGGCGATGTATTAATTAAGGGTAGAGGTATTCAAGTGCCCAAAACACAAAAGACAAAAGCTGCAGTTGCAAAAAAGACGCCGCCTAAATAATAAAAAATAATGGTTCCGAAACTCATATTTTATTTTACCCGGAGCAAAGTTTAAAAGAATAATAATTCATGAAGGAAGAACAATTACCGTTCGTTTCCTGTATAATGCCCACCTATAACAGGCGGGCATTTGTGCCTAATGCCATCAGGTATTTTCTGCGACAGAGTTACCCCAATAAAGAACTCATCATAATTGATGATGGTACTGATGCTGTGCACGAGTTTGTGCCGGACAATCCTATAATAACATACTACAGGCTGGATAAAAAATTAACCCTGGGAGCAAAGATGAACCTTGCCTGCACCTATGCAAAAGGGCAATTGATAGCTAACTGGGACGATGATGATTGGTATGCGGACTGGCGCTTAACGTACCAGGTACAATCTTTGAAAAATGATGGTACAGATGTATGTGGCATAAACAAATTGCTGTATTATGATCTGCTGAATAATAAAGCATTCCAATATACCTACCCCGGTAATCAGCGCACATGGCTGCTTGGCAGCTCTCTTTGCTTTAAAAATGAATTGTGGAAAAGCAATAAGTTCGCCGAGATTAATGTAGGCATGGATGGGTTATTTATAAAAAATACTCCGGCTAACCGTGTTAGCGTTTTAGCCGATCATAACTTTTCTGTGCACATGATCCATCAGCATAATATCAGTCCTAAAAAAACAAGTGGGGCATGGTGGCAGAGTTACGCAGTGGATGAAATTAAAAGCCTGATGGGCGGAGACTGGGAATTGTATCATGCTAATGGTAATGTTACGCCTGAAAATTTTTGTCATTCAGCCCTGGAAATGCCCATTAAAGTAAACGCTTCTTTCAAAAATATTTATGCATGTCTCGTGCATGAAAAACAAGATTGTGTAGCAGACCTGGTACAAAACCTGCATTACAATGACCCGTTATCCACTATATTAATTTACAACGGCGGCACAGACCCTGGCCTGATCCCGGACAATTTTCCTTTTGAAAAGTTTGGGGCAGTTGTACATCCGCACCCTAAACCTGCGCAACATGGATATCTGCACACCTTTGCGCTCGACTGTATGAATTTTGCCCTGGATAATTTTTCATTTGATACAATTACCATAGTTGACTCTGATCAGTTAAGTATTCGAAAAAACTATTCAGAATACCTCGGTAGTTATCTTTCTTCTCTTTCAAATGTGGGAATGCTTTCAAGTAATCCTGCAAAGGTGGGGAGAGAGAGCCGCTCCAATTTTGTAGCATTGCAGGCTCATAAGGAGTTTGAATTATGGAAGCCATTTCTCAGCAGCTTTCCTGGTGGCGAAGATAAATTTGTCCACTGGTCATTTTGGCCCTCAACGATTTTTTCGATTAACGCCTGCCGTGATCTTGTAAACATTTTTAAAGAAAATAAAGAACTGCAGGAGATCATGCTCCATACAAAAATATGGGCAACGGAAGAAGTGATCTTGCCTACAATTATCAGCCTGCTTGGTTACAACATTTTCATAAATCCATGTAGCTACGATTATGTGCGTTATCGCAAACCAATAAGCCAGGAAGATCTTAAACAAGCGATGCAGAAAAATGAAGCTTTCTGGCTGCACCCGGTTGAACGAAAGTACGATGACCCCGTTCGCAGATCAATCCGTGAAAGATCAAACGATTATTTTAACGGCCATATTACTACAACAGAAGTACCCGCAGAAAAGTCTTTCCCTATATTACCGTTAATTACTACCGTGCGCAGGATTCAGGGATGGCTTAGTGATAAAGAGGCAGAACTGCTTGCCCGGACTACATTGCTTGCTTTGCGTTCCTTAAAACCTTCAGCGGTAGTTGAAGCAGGCAGCTATCACGGAAAATCTACGGTGATCTTCGGAACGATAATAAAGGAATTATTTCCTGGTGTAAAAATATTCGCTATTGATCCGCATGACGGGAAATTAGGAGCAGAAGACCAGGGGTTAAAATCGTTTCCACCCTCCCTGGAAATGTTTAAAAAAAATATTGAGTATGCCGGGATAGCTGATTTTGTTGAAATTATTCAGGATAATGCTTGCAATATAAAGTGGGGATTAGCTGTTTCCCTTTTATTTATTGATGGCCTTCATGATTACCGGAATGTCGCAAAAGATTTCAATCATTTCTCAAAATGGTTAGTGCCTGGCGGCTACGTTGCGTTCCATGATTATGCTGATTATTTTCCGGGAGTGAAGATTTTGGTTAATGATTTATTGGAATCAGGACGTTTTCGGAAAGTGCAGTTGGTAGAGAGCTTGATGGTGGTGCAAAAAATCTAAATACAGGGAATCATTTTTTGTTTCCCTTTTTCGCAGCAAACATTCATCATGATTTTTGATCAACATTTTAATTAAAAAATAAATAGCCTGAAAAATTATGGGAATTCATCAAATAGGCCCACATGTAGAAAATAAAGTTGAAAACCAGTCCACGTCTCGTTCTCAGCATGATATGCATCCTAATGAATTGAATGAAGACAGGGATTCTAAAACTTCACTGTCTCATAACTTCACTAATATTCCAGTACATCCAAAGGCATTTATTGAACATAGCGCAGGCGAAGCAGATAAGGAAAATAGCCAGGATGAATTACATGATGTTTTACCACTGCAAAGTAAGCTGCAGCGTGCACATCAGTCATCTTCCGAAGGATTCGACGAAAGTCTTAGACCGGCATTAGAAAATTTTTTATCTGCCGATTTGAGTCAGGTGAAAGTACACAATAATCCTGCTACACATATTGCATCACACATGGTAAATGCCTTGGCCTATACAGCAGGTAATCATATTTTTTTAGGAAAGGAAGTAAGTGCTATGCCGGCGATACAGCAAAAATCTTTGCTTACACACGAAGCAGTGCACTCTTTACAGCAAAAATCTTTCTCACCATCATCCATTCAAACTGATACGCCTATAGGAGCACCAGACAATAAATACGAAAAAGAGGCAGACAATATTGCCGGTGCTTTTACCAACTCAGGGCATAATGATTATAAATCTTCTGCGTTGCAAATGAGATCAAATATGCGAATAAGTTCTTTAACAGCACCCGAACTGCAAAGAGTTGAAAAGACCTGGGGCGGAGAATGGGATACAACAAAATATCAGAAAATAGTTCCGGCAAAAGCCGCCGGAAGTAGAGGTGCAGAAATAGTGTTAGAGTTTAAGCCTGGTAATGCAGTGGATGCTGAAATGATTGGGTTAATTCAAACTTCAAAAGCGGTAAACAGGGGGAAGGTGTCTTTCATCGGCGACAAGACAAGAAAAGCACATGGAATTAAAGCTGCCGATGCAAAAGAAATAGATAGTGCAACCCACGAAACTGACGAAGGTACGCACATTGACCAGGCTGGCTATAATAGAAATCCGCTGTATGCTGCCGAGGGAGCGCCAGTTGCAGATACAAATTTAGGTGATACGCTTCCCGTTGCGGGAGATGTTACCAAATCAAACACATGGGGCCGGCACGGTTTTCATTTTAAAGATGCTGCCGGAAAATTAAATGAACAAAGTGCAATTTTAAAGGATACGCCTGCACAGAATAATGTTGCAAAAAATTCAAGTAATGTTTTTGAAGTAACAGCGCTGGCTATAAAAGGGAAACAGGCCGGCACTTATTATGGTTCTGTTCAATGGGGCTGGAGGACAGATGCTGCGGGAACCCATGACCTTATTCCTTTAAAAAGTATTTCCCAGGGAACGCCTTCACCATCTTTAATAAAAGCTGCTGAAATCTGGAACAAAGGAAAAACATCAAAAAATAAAGACACCTTAGATTTGCCTATACCGGTGCCTATCTTCAGCGGCCCATTCGATGAAATATTTGATATACCTCCACGGGCAAGAGTAGAAAGGACTGCAAGGGTTAAAATAATTGACGATTCGGATATTATTCAAACCTTAGTTGAAGTTTTAAGCGGCCCCAATACCGGAGCCAGGGGTTATGTAAATACGATTGGAGGAAATCCTTTTACTAACACTGAAAGGTGATAAACTAATAATTATTTTTTTAAATATACCATCGTAATTTGATTCTTACCGGCTTGTAGTTTTTTGAAGTATTTGTGTGTTTAAAAAGCTTGATTTTGTTAGGATATAAAAAAGAAAAATTTGAGTAAAGAGCTTGCAATAAAATTAAATGAAATAAACTACCGGGACATATTTTACCCTCATGATAATGAGTTAATGGATGCTATTTGGCAGGGTGGGGAAAATCAGGATTTTTTATTGCAAACCGTATCAGATAGTGATTCTAATGATTATACCCGTTTGTTGGCATCTGAAATTTTATTTGAAAAAAAACCAGGTTATCCTCCACTAAATCTTGGTGAAACGCTATCGTATATTTACCCGAAGGCATTATTAATTTCAGGGAAAAATCAGGGAGAATACTTACCCGGAAATGTATGGGGATTTATGTATCACACTGATAAATTTGGCATTAACGATTATGGAAAGCTCGGAATGCATTTGATAAATACCGGCAAATCAGCCGTACCTTATTTGATCAACCTTTTAGATAAAAAAAACATTTTATATTATGAAGGAAGCAGGGATGCAACTACAGGCAATGCCCTCAAATATCGCGTAAAAGATGCTGCCGCTTATTATATCGGAAAAATAACGGGAATTTCAGTTCAGTACTATGATTCCGACAGACAAAGAGATGAAGAAATAAAACGTCTTAAAAAAAACCTTGCCAAAGCAAATGAATGATTCATTAGAAAATTATAATGAGTTGGAAAGACAAACTGAGAAGGCAAGCCTTTTTACACATACGGTATTGACAGAACAAATCATCCGCCAAAATGAAAGTGATGCTTTTTTGTATGGATTAATTGATTACCTGGAGGAGAAAGGAATTGTTGTTCCTGAGGAACTTCAGAAAAAAATTTCATCGGTAAGGGAAGAAGTTCTGGCAAAAAAAGAGTTCGCCAGTTTGGGTATAGCAATCAGGGTAGATAGTGAAGAAGATAAGCACACATTCGTTCCGGTAAATTGTGAAGAGAGAATGCATGTTTGCCATGCTATCTGTTGCAAGCTTTCTTTTGCATTAAGCATCGCGGAGATCGAAGCAGGCAAGCTTAAATGGGAGTTAGGCAGGCCTTACCATATCCGGCACCAGACCAACGGATATTGCTGCCACAGTAACGATGAAAATAGAAGCTGCTCAGTATATAAAAATCGCCCATCAGTATGCAGCAAATATAGTTGTGCGAAAGACACACGTATATGGTCGGACTTTGATAAAATGATTTTAAACCAGGAATGGATAGACGCTAATTTGAATGAAGAGAAATTGCATTTGATAGAGGTGTATATGGATAAATAAAATGCTACTCATATTTCTTCAACTGAACAAAAGCCCCTATTTGGGTATCAGATATGATTTGATACAAAATGATATGATAGTAACAAAGCATTTAAAAAAAATATCTGTCGTTGCACATCAAAAAATATTGAAATAAAAAAATAGGTATAAATAAATGCTTTTAAAATCAGTATCTAAATAAAACTTTCATGTATTCTCAATTTTCCAAAAAGCCTGAACGTAAATTCGGAGTTAAAAGAAGTGCGGCTACGTCAGGTGTTGGATTGCAGGTTCAAACAAAACTGAATGATAAAAATTCTGTACAGCAAGCTGCTGTACCTCCAATTATAAATGAGATAATAACCTCACAAGGTGAGCCATTAGACATGCCCGTAAGATCATACTTTGAACCACGCTTCGGCCACGACTTCAGCAAAGTGCGTGTACATAAAGATGATAGAGCCGGGAGTTCTGCCCTCCAACTTGGAGCAATGGCCTATACTGTTGGCCGGAATGTGATTTTCGGTAATGGTCAATATGCTCCAGACACCCAGCCGGGACGGCGTTTAATAGCTCATGAATTGACTCATGTGGTACAGCAGGATTTTAAGCCGGCATCAACGCCAATTAAAATAGCTGCAAAGGATGATAATGATGAGCAGGTTGCTGAAAGAATAAGCTCCAGTGCCGTGCAGCAAAATTCATTTTCTAATTCACCGGCAATCAGCAGTGCCAGGATTGCCGCCCCCGGCCACACTATTCAGCGTTCATTACTAGGCGGCATTCTTGGGGGGCTTGGCGGAGCAGCAGGTGGGGCCATATTGGGTGGTATGTTAGGAGGGCCTCTTGGTGCAGTGGTGGGTGGTATAGCAGGTTTCGTTGCCGGAGCCATCATCGGTGATGATGCTACTACAAAGAGCCGTGCTTTAACTCAAACCGAAATTGATTACGCAAAGGATGTTTACAGGGATAGCATTGATTATTCCAAAATCAAGATAACCCGTGATAGCATAATGGCCACAGGAGCGCCAAGAACTATTGGCAATACCATTAATTTAAAATCAAGCTGGCGCCATTTTGAAGGCGATACCTTAGTGTTGACCAAAGAGGGATTAGAAACATTGATCCATGAGATGGGGCATGTATGGCAATATCAAAACGGTGGGCTTGCATATATTCCCGATAGCTTATGGTCTCAGCTAAAAGCTAAGCTCAGCGGCAAGAGCCGTAATGCTGCTTACGATTGGAAGTCTGCACATACTGAAGGATTACCCTGGGAAGAATGGAATCCTGAACAGCAGGCATCAGCTATTGAACAGTATAATAAGCTGCTAAGAAAGAGCAACGATGGTACTGCCGCAGTTGAGGAAATAGCTGAACTTGCCACCCTCACAACATACATGGAAAATGTTTGGCAAAGAAGAGGAGCGCCATCCTTTGCACCTGCTGCCTTTGCGGGAGTTCCTGCATAGATTTTACATCATTGATGTCAGCTAACAATCTTCTACTTCACAACTTTTATTTTCAATTATATTGAGTAACCCGGCTTCATTAAAAAATAAGTTATTTCGAGGGGCTGGAAATAGCCAGCATGGAAGTGTCTCTTCAAAAGAAAAGCCTGCTTGTCAAAATTCTTCCAATCATCTTACAGGAAAATCGCAACAGCAGAATAATCTTCAAAATCACTCGCTAATAAATGTAAATGCAGAAAATGATTTTACCGGAAATATCAATTCCACACACAGCCTTTCTTCATTACCCATTTATGCATCCACACCTTTTATAATTCAACCTAAATTATCAGTTAATGAACCGGGAGATAAGTATGAGCATGAAGCAGATAATATTGCAGAAAAGATAATTGGAATGCCCGGCTCACATAACCAGGCCATGAAGCAAAGTGTAAATCCGCTTTCTGCAAATATTCATCCTGTTGAATCATCAACTCCCGGCAATAGTATAAAAACCGATGAACCTTTTACAAATAAAATTGCAGATGCAAAGGGTAAGGGGAATAGTATGGATACCCGTACGCAGAATTTTATGTCGGCAGGTTTCGGGTTTAATTTTAGCAGGGTTAAAATTCATACTGATGATGGTGCTGCAAAAATGAACCGGCAATTAAAAGCAAAAGCATTTACCGTAGGTGATGATATTTATTTCAGTCAAAATAACTATGATCCGTCTTCGCAAAGCGGCAAACATTTGCTTGCGCATGAGCTGGCACATACAGTGCAGCAAAGCTCCAACAGGCTTATTATGCGTAAGAGCCTTACCGATCTTCCTGAGGTAACGAGAAAACAACTGCAGGTTTCGAGGACAGCACCGGATAAAGCTACCGTTGACCAATGGATAAAAGATTTTTTTACGCCAAAGTCAGGCATTTCAATGTCATCCTCAATGACAACCGAATTTGGTGTTGAGATCACAGATGCCGATTTACAAAAAGGGCTTCGCAACGTGGCTATAAGCCTGAAGGCAATGTCGCATGAAAACATTAAGCCAGCTACAAAAGATACGCCTGAAGAACGAAGCAATACAGACCCGGAAGGTTGGCCTCTTGGGCCAAACAGTGTACTGGATATAGCTATGGACCTCAGTAACAACGGTGGCGATAATGCGATCTTCCGTTTTACAAGCTATACAGATGGAAAGGATGAAAAAGTAATTATTGAAAGGATGCGTATAATTGCGCCGGTAGTAGCTCCAGCCGCACCGGCAGCGGTAGTATCTTCTACCGGCAACATTACTGTGGGCAATGTGAAAGTTGATATTGATGCTGCTTTTGGAAATGCCAGAGGAAAAATAATTGCCGATGCGATACAATTGTTGCCAGATCCTATCCGGCTTAAAATAGATGGAGTGAAAATCGTTCACGTTGGTTCGGGTTCCGGGCCAGACGGGCGAAACGGCGACTACCAGGCTGAAAATGATAGGGTGCGGATATGGGATAATATGTTCAATGAAGATAGCCGCAGAGTTGGGGAAAGCTCTTCAACTACCTACCAGGTTGTTCACGAGCTGATGCATGCTATAGACCTTCGGCCACTTTTTAAAGCCCAGATTGCCCGGGATGATGCGCAGAAAAGAAAAGATGCCTTTGTGGCAAACTCAAGAAAGATTAAGGTTACCAGTGATCCACTTGGAGAGCCGGAAGAAAAATCCGATGCAGAGAAGAAAGTTATCAGGGATGCTATTGCAAAATTCGATAAAGAAATTGCTGATGATGAAAAAGAAATGGCATCTGCAAAATCGGAGGCAGGTTCAGAACTTGGAAAGAATACCGAATCGCTAACCACCGATTTTGGTAAAGCGCTTGCAGCAGACGGCGTGAAAGCTGTAAAGGATGCAAAAAAGAAAAATGCTGTAGCCGGGGCAACGCAGCAACATACGCTGTCAACAGGCATAACAAATTATGGAGCAACGGACCTGATGGAAGCTTTTGCTGAAAATTTTTCTTTATACATTTTGGATGAGGCCCTTTTAAAAACGCTTCGCCCAAAAACATTTGAGTTCTTTGCGAAAGAATATCCAAAGCCTGCTGCTGCTACACCATAAGAAGATTTTTTTGTGTTTAGATAAAAGCTTACACATTCCAACAACCCTCTTTCTATGAACCCTGAAAAAGAACCACTATCAATTTCAATATCCACGCTTGTTAAAGACGGCAAGCGCCTCATCGAATTTTATAAGCCTGAAGATCATTTTCATGTGGTTATTAAAAATAACTCAGATAGTTCAATAAAACTTTGGACTGAAAAATCAAGTTGGGGGTTTTATAATTTATCTTTTGAAATAATAACTCCAAACGGAGAAAAATTTATTGCAAGAAAAAAAGAACGTGAATGGGATAAAAATTTTCCTGATTATTGTTCAGTTGAACCTTTTGCATATTTTTTGTTGAATGTAAATTTTAATGATGGTACGTGGCAATATCCGCCAATGCACTTAGCAACGTCAGGCAATGTTATAACTTTGTCAGCAATCTTTGAAGTTCCACCAACAAAAGAATCAAAGGAATTAAATATATGGAATGGCAAAATTAGTAGCAGGGAAAATGAGTATGTGATATGGTATTAAAATTTATTTATTGATTCCGAATATTATAAAATTCAGTCATGAGATCAATTAATTCAAGCAAAAAAAAATTTGAATCTTCTTCAAACAATTTGTGGCTGTCATCCCAAAATCATAAATCGGCTGAACTGCAAAGTCCACATTCATCCTCCGCTTTTAATTTTAATAATGTATCAATTTTTTCAAATCGGCCAGGGGCAAAGAATGAGTTGCAATCCCCAAAAATAAAAGTTGCCGGTTTCTCTTCGTTGCTTAAAAATCTCTCAGCAGAAAAAAATAAAAGTAAGAGCCGTTCTACGGAAGACCAGGACCAATCCGCAGTTGTAACTGCATTTGCTGCAACGGCTACCGGTGTGGATATAAATGCAGAAGTTGTGGATGGATCATCTTCCCCTGACTATCCGGATGGGTTAAGATGGACACAAACCATAATCACCAACGTAGAAAAAGGTGGCCCGCTTTTACCCGCACCTGTAGAGTATGTTGATCCAAAACCAAACGATGACGCAAAACCATTTTACTGGACTGATGCAGAAGAGGCTGGTAGCCCTGGAAAATTTCACGATGCTCCATCCCGTAAACCTCGTGCTGCCGGAACTTTGAACTGGGATGCCATCCTATCTATCAATGGAGTGAATGGGAAATCTGTTGAACGGTTTGATAGTATTGGTTATGGCTTTAGTGTAGATTCTGCAGGCAATGTTACTACACGCGAACCGGTAAGCCCCGCTAATGTTGGCAGCCACATATCAACCTTAGGCAGTGAATTTCCGGGTTGGACTTTCATTTGAGTGATTTTCTTCAATTTATAATCAACATCTTCCAAAAAAATTTCAGAAGGACATTGAAATCTCCAGGTATTCAATTTCAAATTTTTATTAGCCAATATGCGTAGTGCTGTTCAATTAAAAACTACTTCGCAGGAAAATTCCGCTGAGACAAAAAAGAGTAATTCTTCTGTCAACGCTAATGAGGAGAGCTATGATTTTTTGCATCATCCAATAGCCGGTCAGGCGAGATTGAATAATTCAGTATCGGGATTAGGAGAAAACAACAACATTGAGAATGGCCGTAGTTCAATGTCTATTCCTTCGTCCTACAGTTTTAACGGCATGTCTTTTAATTCTATGCCGGCATCTTTATTTGAACAAAAACAATTTGGCGATACCCGGGAATTTGAAACAGAAGAATTTTTGGAAAAAGAAAAAGAGCGTGTACCCCAGGCCGTAAGTATTTCAAAAAATTTTCCAACATTACCGGGAGTCCAACGCAAATGTTCCACCTGCGGAACTGTGATGTATGAAAGCGATGAACTTTTCAGCGGAAACAAAGCAGAAAGAAAATGTGCAAACTGTGAGGCAGAACAACGAAAAATTTTGCAAAGAAAAGAAACAGGGAATGCTGACGTTGTGTTGAGTGATGCCGTAACAGAGGCCTTACAATCAAAAGGCCAACCACTTGATCCGAATACAAGGGCTTTCATGGCAAAAGGGATTGACTATAATTTCAGCAAGGTGAACATTCATAATGATGCATTGGTTGATAATGCATATAATGATATGCAACTGCAGAGTAAATTGAATTTGAACAGACCGGGAGATATTTATGAACAAGAAGCAGATGCAGTGGCCGATAAAATCATGCGAATGACGGATGAAGGCACCGTACAAACAAAATCTTCCCCTGTAAATATTATGCAGCGTAAATGTGCAACCTGCGGCAAAGAAGAGGGAATAGAAGAGGAAGAAGTAATGGGTAATGGTAAGAATACGGGTACTGAACTGACGATACAAAGAAAATGTGCAAAATGTAAAGAGGAGGAAGAAAAAAATTTACAAAGAAAAGAATTAGCAAATAAAACTCCTGGTGTTTCGGCTCCTGTAATAGAGGCATTACGATCTTCCGGCCAACCCTTAGATAATACTACCCGCTCCTTTATGGAACAAAGGTTTGGACATGATTTCGGCAATGTCCGGATACATAATGATAATCTGGCCCACCAGTCTTCTTCTGCTATCCATGCGCTGGCATACACCCATCAAAATCATGTTTTTTTTGGCAATGGGCAATATAAACCTGAAACATATCATGGCAAACACCTGTTAGCGCACGAGCTAACTCATGTTATGCAGCAAAGTGGTGATACAATTTCCAGGCAGGAAGCAACAACGGCTACAGGCGGCCCGCAAGTACAGCAAGCTGCGTATATCGTAGAAGACTTCGATGCTCCCGCAGCAGGACAGATGCATAAATCGGATTTTTTACGCCTGCTAAACGGAGAAGTATGCCAGACAGTAGACCAGGCGTTGCAAGGCACACCGCACTCCTCTGACAATTGCCCGTATATCAAGGCCGCTTTTTCACGGCATAGCAATAGCACACCATTTGAACTGGAGCAGTTGCTGCGACGTTACGAACCATCCACATTTCTGGCCCGGAATGCCCAAGCATTGATTCAAATGGTTTTAGTGCGTGTAAAGGCAGCTGTTGAAAGATGGAAGCGCACCGGTGATCTTTCCGGTGTGCCGCAGGAAATTGCTGCTCAGATAAGGGGTGGCCAACCGGCAACTGGAAGTGCTAATTCCGGAGCTGGAGTTTCATTCAAAGCTAATCCGGGCGGTGCACATGCCACGCAATCGCCTGTGTCCGTCATGCAACGTCTTGGTAAAGGAAGTATGTTGGACGGCACCACCCGTGGCAGAATGGAAAGCACCTTTGGAAGCAATTTTTCAAACGTAGAAATACATACGGACAGCGAGGCATCTGGTTTGTCAAATGATATGAACGCAAGGGCTTTTACCGTAGGCGATCATATTGCTTTTGGTACTGGGGAGTATAAGCCCGGAACCCTGATAGGGGATGCCTTGATAGCGCATGAACTGGCGCATGTAGTACAGCAGGAAAATGCAGGAACGGATATTTCCGCTCACGCACAGAAAGGGACATCTGAAGAAACATTCCTGGAGGAAGATGCCGACTTTTCAGCAGTGCGGGCAGTACTCTCCATTTGGGCTGGCCTGAAAGGCGGCTTAAAAGATGGTTATAAAAAAGCAATGCCGCGCCTGCGGTCGGGATTGAAATTGCAGAGGTGCGTTGCGGCAGCGGCGGCGCCTGAAGTTGCTTTATTAATTGGAGGTGCGGCGGAAACAACAGCTGTGGTTGGCGGCGGGGCTGCTGTTGCTGGCGGCATTACAGCTACTGATGTGCTAATCGGCGGAGCTGTTATTGGTACCGGTGGCCTTGTATTAGAAGGCGATAGTCCCAGACCTACTCCAGCACAAGCGACAACGGCAGCCGCCACCGCTGCCGCCACCATCACCATTGGTGGGGTAGCTTATAGAACCGCACAAGAGGCAGTTGATGCTGCAAAAGCTGCAGGAGCTGCTGCAGCCGCGGCTGCAGCCACTGTAGCAGCAGCAAAAATAGCTGAATGCGAAGCCATTCATGCATTTTATAGTTCGTTAGCGGATTGCGTTAGGTGCAGGCCAACCGATACGGCTGCAGAACGGGCTGCTAAAATTTTATGCATTGAAACAATTCTTGCACTGCGATATTTATACCTTTCAAAAGGATGCGACTATATATTACCAGGCAGTATTGCAAGAGGCAGCCAGGACGCAGCAAATGGGCACTGGCAGCAAGTAGCCCAATTGACGCAAATGCTGGGTGATTGCGCTACTATGCCAACAACATAAATTGACTTTTGTATGAACCTCCCAACTAAAGATGAAATTAATATTTACAACTCTTTGGATGAGATTGCTGCTTGTAAGCATTTTCTCGGTAAGAGCCTTGAACAAGCCGAAGCCTTGTTTCGAGAAAACAGTGCATATTACCAAGAGTACCTCATGTGGATGGGCCCTGTTGCATTTAACTTTTATCTTGAATCAGCGATCAATTATTTAAAAAGTGATGATGCCGTTGGAGATAGTCACCTGATTGAATGTCTATACCAGATCGTGGTATTCCGAATGAAGCAAAAAGAATTTGTTTTAGCAATTGATCGGGTTAACAAACTAATCGCCTATGTAATGGAGTACTATGATAAATTTGAAGTGAATGAAGTTGTTTATGGCGATGTGTTGAGCAAATATGAACACCTCCAACTCTTATTAAAAGATAAGGAAGTCTAACTGAACAATTCCTATATGGGCTTTTGCAAAAAATCTCTCTCCAAATAAGGGCTGAATCCAATGTTATCCCCAAAACTACAAATATACCTTTTCAATTACACCATCAATTCCTTTCATTTCTTCGGTGTGATCGGATTTTTGATGGGCAATATTTTGGGTTTATATCTGGGTTCTATTTTACATCTGGATGAAAAGGTCATATTATTAATGAGCTTACTTGGCGCTGCTACATTTTTTGCGTTGGCTATGCTTGCTAAACTGCTAATCGGGGGAGAAACAATTGTTTACTACCATCATGAAATAGCTATTCTTGCTATTTGTTCCATTGTCTTGAGGCTGCTGCATATGCAGGTATTGCCCTATCTTGATATCACAATCATCGGCGTTGCCACCTTTCTTTCGTTTGGACGTATAGGATGTTTTTCCGTAGGGTGTTGCCATGGCAAACCGGCAAAAGGAGGTGTGATTTATGGTTATGAACATGTGAAAGCAGGCTTTACTTTTTATTATAAGGACATTCCGCTTTTTCCTATTCAGCTAATTGAATCCCTGTTTGTATTTTTAATAGTCGTTGTTGGCTTTTGCCTTTTGCTTTTACATTTTGTGCCGGGTACATTCTTAATTCTTTATACCGTTGGATATGGCACATTTCGTTTTATCATCGAATTTTTCAGGGGCGATCCAGAAAGACCATATTTTAAAGGCCTGTCGGAAGCCCAATGGACTACACTGTTGCTGATTGGTGTTAGTCTCTGGCTGGGGCTTGAGGGATATATTCCACTTTATATGTGGCATATAGTCCTATCATTTTTCTTATTCATAGGCGCTGTTATCATTGTATTGAAAGAAAATGCAGAAAAAAAAGCAGGCAATAAAATAGCCAGTCCTGCGCATATAAGGCAGATCGCAATGGCAATAAGTAAATCAACAATTACTGACCAAATAAAAGAGAGCCAGGAAACGCCCGCTAACGTTGATATTTATGAAACTGGCCTGGGCTTATCTATTTCGAAGGGCGAGCTAATGCAAAAAGGAGTTTGCATAAAACATTATACGGTGTCGTGCGAGAGCCGTCAACTTACTTGTGAAATAGCCGATAAACTTGCTAAAGTTATTCAGCAAATACAAAAACATAATAGCGCATACAGGGTATTGGAGCAAGATAACCAGGTGTTCCATATTATATTTAAAGAATAAGTAATTTAAGGAACAAAGAGGAAACCATTTAAGATGCGTTATTGACCAAGGTTTTTAAAATGAGCTTACCACCAACCCTAACCCCTAATCTTCATTGTTTGAAAGTCAAATAATTGGTACCCAAACAATTCTCCTTCAATACCTGCATCACCTTCTCCGCCTTCAACTCCGGAATATGATCTTCTATCCTCACAGCCTCCGGATTATTTCCCCATGTCATGTTTTGATTGGTAAGTAAATAATTTTTTACTCCAAGATGAAATGCAATATGAGAGGGGCCGGATACCACGCTTATCAAACCCCGCCTTGCATTTTTTAATATCGTCATTACTTTCACGAGATTTTCATTGTACATCTGTGTTACATTTTTACCTGTAACAAAATTCCTTTCATCCCTTTCATGCCCGATTATACAAAACGAGTTGCTATGTAATAAATTCACCAATCTTTGCCATTGCTCCTTCGGCCAGCGTTCTGTGGGAGGAAGCGAACGGGAGAACGGAGCCAGTATAAAATCATAAACAGGAACATCTGCGGCTTCAAATTCAAGTTCTGCCTTAATCGGAATGGCAGGTACTGGCAGGCCTAAATAAGCAAAATGTGCCTGGCTCATGTAGTAATTATTTTCATTGGCTATTGTAAAGGCGTTGCTTATATTTAATTCCACGATTTTATTATAAAAAGCATCTTCCTTTTCCTGTAGCTTAATGTTATACTTTTTTGGGATCAGTTGAAAGATAAGTTCTGCTTCGGGATGAATTTTTAAATGAAGCTCATCCTGTTTTGCCAATTCTATCATTACAGGCACAACCCCAAGAAAATCTCCAATTAAACCATCACTGCATATTAATAATGTCATTATAAAAAATTATCCCCGATGATAGACAATTTAATCTTTTACCATGTAAGCCTGGTATTTTGCATCCGTGAGTTGAAATAATCTTCCAGACTCGGTAAGGGCTTTTTTTACACCCGGGCAATTTGGCCATTCATAGTCGTCAAATACCATAATTCCGCCGGTTAATAATCTAGGCCAGAACCATTCGATGCAGGCTTTTACAGATAGATAAAAATCAGTGTCAATATGTACAAAAGAGAATTTATAATCTTTCACTGCCTCTGCGGAAACAGGAAAAATACCTTTGAAAATTTGAATCCTTCTGTTGTACTCATCCAGAAATTCAACTACCGCTTCGAGAGAAGTATCTGAAAACTCGCCAGGCGCATGAATCTCCATTTCAGACCATTGTATTAAGGGAAGCCCTTCAAACGAATCAAAGCCCAATATAAATCTTTCAGGAAATGCTATGGCCAGGTGTTTAAGTGAGCCGCCCTTATAAACTCCAACCTCGGCGAAGTATCCATCTGCAGGCGCTTTTCTTGCCAGTGCAACCATTGCGTCAAGCCTGTCCTGTGTAATAAGTGTGTTGATGATTTTTATTTATGAATAGTCAGGAAAATAATATCAACTCATGTCTGTAAAAAATTTTGCCTAAAACAACTTGTAATAAAAATTACGATTAATTATAGTAAGTTTTATTTCCATTCATTTATTTCTCCAAAAATTCTGATTGCAAAAGTCAACATTCCTGCAATACAAGGACAAGACCCTCGGTGGCCTGCTTCCTGAGCTGATCCAGAATTCGCAACCTAATCGTTTATTATCTATTCTATCATGAATTTGAAAACGTGGATTATCGAAGTATTTGGAAAAATCAGCAAGCTTACGCAAATAATTCGTTGAGGCATACCAGAAGTTACCGCAAAAGTGAGAAGTAGGCGGCATATCACGCCAATTTACACCTATAGCATCATAATAAGGTAATTGCGTTATACAAGATTCCCAGTTTTGAATTAGCTGTTGCATCATAAGACGCCGCCATTTTATTTTACTTACATCAGCAGGATTACTAACGCCTTTGCTATGTATGTACAGTACATAACCTTCATGTTGCTTTGCATATTCTTCAACAGCCATTAGGGCTGGTTTTTCAAAATATGTCAATTCACCGGCCTTAAAAATAATATAAGATACCAGGCCCCTTCTCTCACACGTCACATTCACAAAGTCGAGATCTTTTTCAGTTCCTAATACTGTAAGATATACTTGTTGAAAGCCATTGTCCTTCAGTTGTTGTACCTGTTCTTCAAAAACTTCTCTCCAATTACCCATACATGCCAGGTGGTAAAATACTTTCACCCGCTCACGGAGATATGCAGCCACATTACTTTTGTATTCAAGTAGCCAGGGATAATGTAAGTCATAATCCATGTCCGGCGGCAGCTCCCTGCATTTTGGTATCTGAGTTATTGAAGTATCAATTATGCCACATCCCCAATCAGTATCAAGAAGAGTACATTTTGCCGGCGTAGTATTAAATTCACGCAGTACCGCTTTCCAAACTGCGCCATTCCAATTCTCTCCAATTCTTACCTCTTCTATCCCCCGCTGATGCCATTTGTCGGGAGGCATACAATCATGCAGTATAATTATCCCGTCTTGCGAAAGGCTCCGCTTTGCATAGCAAATATCTCTTATTGCCTGTTCTTCTGTATGGACTCCATCAATAAAAATAACGTCAGCTTGTACTTCGTTATGGCTGAAAAATTCATCTGAAAGGCGTGGAAAGGTTGTTGTTTTACGGGTGCATTGTATGCGGTTAAAATTGCTTTGCTTATCATGCGCACTTATTTCCAGGTAGCTCTTTGCACTCCTTTGATGGATCAGGTAATTGATTAAGTCAGTCCTGTTCATCATTAATAAAAGGTATTAAAATTTTACGCTGAAAGGCAGCTTTAAATTAGTAATGATTTCAAAGTAAAAAAAATATTTCATCATATTTTCCACAATGATGTTCAATTCAATTTACACATTTAGAGAATATGCCAGGCTCACAGTCCGATATATATTTTCCGTTTTCGAAGTTTTAAATTGAATAACTATGAAATAATTTATCCCTCCCTATTAGGTTCCCCATGGTTTTTACAATTAATTTATCCGCCCCACTGCCTTTTTTCAATTAAATGAAAGTTGATTTTATTATTCCTCCAGGCAATTTATTTAAATGTATTAACCAGCTTATTGTGAAATTCATTCTACCAGCCATAATATTCTTCCATTTAGAGCGTTTTCCATGTACCCTAAAGATAAATGTTTAGCGAATAGACATTTTTTTGAAAATTTATTATTTACATAAAAGTGAAAAACCGTAAAATCACAATCCTATCCAAGATATTTTTTAAGAGAAAATATGGGCTTGCTTTTGCCTTATTGTTTTCAACAATTATTTCTAAAGGCCAGCTTCATGCTGATTTTATTGCAACACCAGATGCAGGCTGTGCCCCGCTTGTGGTGAATTTTAGTGATTTTTCTTCCGGCAATCCTGCATCATGGCAATGGGATTTAGGAAATGGAACTAAGTCGGTTTTACAAAATCCTTCTGTTACTTATTTTAATCCTGGCCAATATACCATAAAACTTGTTGTAAAGAATTCACTAGGGATAGACTCAATTATAAAAAACGCTTTTATTAAAGTGTATGCCTCCCCGCAAATAAAGTTTTCAGGTACGCCACAGTCGGGTTGCCTGCCGTTGAATACAACATTTACAGATGCAACTTCTCCTGGTAATGGGACCTCGGCAAGTTGGGAGTGGGATTTTGGTGATGGAGAGCTTTCTAATACGTCAAACCCTGCACACACTTATACCGCCGCAGGAAATTATAATATTTCATTGCGTGTTACTAATAGTTTTGGCTGCGTATCTTCTGCCACAAAGGCGCAATACATAAAAATAAACCCAGGCGTAAAAGCAAAGTTTACCAGTTCTGTTCCGGCTTCATGTAATCAACCGGCCACAGTAAAATTTACTAATACATCTGCTGATATCAGCATTGTTTCTTATCAATGGCAATTTGGTGATGGCAGCACCTCGACCATTGAAAATCCGTCTCATACATACACAGTGGGAACCTACACTGTAAGCCTTATTGTGATGAATGCAAATGGTTGCTCGGACACCCTCACTAAAATAGATTTAATAACACTCGGCAATGTGAAAGCAGATTTCTCTGTGCCTTCACCGGTTTGCCAGGGTAGTAATGTAAAATTTTTGAACACAAGTAATCCCACTGCTTCCAGCACCACGTGGGATTTTGGCGATGGCACTTTTTCAAATTCATTGAGCCCGGTAAAAGTTTTCGCGAAGCCAGGAAATTTTATTGTAAAGATGATTGCGTCTTTTGGCGCCTGCAAAGATTCTGTAAGTAAGCCCATACAAGTAGAAGCGAAGCCTGCGGCGGACTTTGGTGGCAGCCCCACAATTTCCTGTAAAGCACCATTCACGGTAAATTTTACAAACAGTACGGTAGGTGCCGGCACATTCTCATGGGATTTTGGCGATGGCGCTGCTTCCAATCTTGCTAACCCTTCACACACTTATTTGAAAGAAGGTTTTTACCCGGTAAAATTAATTTTTACAAATGCAGCCGGCTGTAGTGACAGCGTGGTAAAAAATAATTTTGTAAAAATTAAATCACCGGTTGTTTCAATTAACAACCTTCCGCAAAAAGGTTGTGGCCCTCTTACAAATACTTTTACGGCTGATGTGAATTCAATAGATTCAATAGCAAACTATGTATGGAATTTTGGTGACGGCACTACTTCTACGTTGATTTCACCAACGCATACATACACTGTGCCTGGCGCATACACGGTAAGTCTTTCTTATTCTACACCTTCAGGCTGTACAGATACAGTAAAAGTAATAGATGGAATATTAGTAGGTTCAAAGCCGGGCGTAAGTTTCTCTGCAACGCCGCTCGATGCCTGTGCAGAAATGAAAGTTGGTTTTACCGACCTTTCAACCGGCAAGCCTAATGAATGGCTTTGGATGTTTGGTGATGGCGCAACTTCTGTTGCTAAAAATCCCGATCACCAATATAACGATACCGGCTATTTTTCGGTAACCCTGATAGCCATCAATAATGGATGCCCTGATACGCTTGTAATGCCGCGCTATATTCATATAAAGGCACCAATTGCCCGGTTTAAATACAGTAAGACCTGTAGCGACCCCGGCCATGTCGTATTTACTGATAAATCTATAGGAGCTGATTCATGGAAATGGGACTTTGGTGATGGCAGTTCATCAACCACACAAAGCCCTATACATGATTATGCAGTATCGGGATTGTATGCTGTTGCACTTACCGTGGTAAACAATACTACCGGTTGCGAGTACACGAAAATAGATACCGTTGATATCCTGAAAGAAAAAGCAGATTTTACTTCCAGTGTTACGTCTGTTTGTAAAAACACACCCGTGCTTTTTAATGCGATAAACAGCATTCCCGGAAATATAAGTTCATATACATGGAAATATGGAGACGGAGCTATCAATTCTGCAAACACTAATTCTATAACCCACAAATACAAGAGTTCCGGCACCTACAATGTCACAATGATCCTGAATATTAAAAATGGTTGCGCGGATACAATTGTAAAGCCTTTGGCAATACAAGTTGACGGCCCGACGGCGGTCTTCAGGTCAGAAAATGCGGGCGCTTGTCAAAACAATGCAGTTACTTTCATTGACAGTTCCTATGCAGATGGCACACATCCTATTCAACAGTGGCAATGGAACTGGGATGACGGCATAACGGAAACTTTGTCCGGGCCTGCGTTTCAACATACTTACACTACTCCCGGCGATTATTCAGTTTCCCTTAAAGTCACTGATGATAACGGGTGTACCGATAGCATTATTCATATAAATACAGTTGTAATCTCAAAACCTGTAGCAGCATTCAAAGGGGATACGCTCTCTTGCACATCGAATATAATCGCATTTAAAAATTTATCGACAGGCCCATCACTTACATACCTATGGAACTTTGGAGATGGATCTACATCCACGCAACTTAAGCCCACACATCTTTATGCTTCTGAAGGCATTTTTAGCGTAAGCCTTTCCATCACTGATATGTATGGTTGCGGAGATTTTATTTCCAAACCCAATTTTGTTAGGATCGGAAATGCAAAAGCAAATTTTGCAGCAAGCGATACTTTCGGCAGTTGCCCACCTTTAGTGGTAAATTTTGATAATACTTCAACTAATTATTCAGGCTATACCTGGGATTTTGGTGATGGTACTACTTCGTCCGCCTTTGCCCCATCGCATTTTTATTCTACACCCGGTACGTTTAAAGCCGTACTAAAAATTGATGGTCCCGGCGGATGTACTGATCAGAAAAGTGTAACTATCAAAGTGAAAGGCCCTATTGGTTCCTTTCAATACACGAATATTTCCGGATGTAATCCTTTGCAAACAAATTTTAAAGCTGCTACCACAAAAAGCACAACGTTCGTGTGGGATTTTAATGATGGCAATACGTCTGTAACGCCTGATTCCGTTGTATCGCATCAATATAAAACGGCGGGCGCTTATTTGCCGAAGATGATATTAGTAGATACAGCAGGTTGTAAAATTCCCATTGTTGGTCCTGACTCAATTAAAGTTTTCGAAGTATTTGCGTCATTCAAAAATTCGGTAAGTACATTGTGCGATTCGGGTACAGTGTCGTTTTCAAGTTCAGCCGCAGGTAATGATGCTATCGCCAGTTATATCTGGCAGTTTGGTGATGGAAAAACATCCACGCTTGCCAACCCTTCACATAATTATACTTCCACCGGTCTTTATAGAACAAAACTTTTGATTACTTCTGTAAATGGCTGTAAAGATTCAGTGGCCATGCCGTCACCACTTAAAATAGTAAGCAGTCCCAGGATAAATATTGGCGGTAATCCCGGTGCATGCGCTCCGGCCCTGTTAACTTTCAAAGGGATTGTTTCGGTACCAGATACATCGTCTCTTACCTGGCAATGGAACTTTGCTAACGGTAACGCATCATCGCTGCAAAATCCTCCATCTCAAAATTATCCGGATGCAGGCTCGTATTCAATCAGGGCAATTGCTACCAACAGCAGCGGATGTATTGATACATCTGTAAAGGTCGTGGATGCCTATGCGCCGCCTGCCCTGAACCCCACGGCAGACACCACTTTATGTAAGGGTGCATCGTTGACATTAAAAGCAAATGACGCACAGGTTTATTCCTGGAGCCCTGCAAAATACCTGTCGTGTATAAATTGTGCGACACCGGTATCGCGCCCCGATTCTGCAATTAAATATTTTATTATCGGAAGAAGCAATAGAGGTTGTTTATCTACCGACTCAGTTTTTATAGATGTGAAATTACCTAACACAGTTAAGGTAAGCGGATCTGACACATTATGCAGCGGCTCGTCTGTACAATTGTCTGCTACCGGCGCAGAAAAATATAGTTGGTCGCCGGCAACAGGATTAAACAATGCTGGTATTTCATCTCCTCTTGCATCACCCGGCGCAACGACTGTTTATATAGTTACCGGCTCTGATGCTAAAGGCTGTTTCAGCTCTACAGCATCTATCCCGGTAAAAGTATTTCCTGTGCCCGTGGTAACAGCCGGGCTCGATGTTACCCTTAATGTTGGCAAATCAACCGACATTATACCGCAAATATCAGCAGATGTTACAGCAGTTTTATGGAGCCCTTCAAGTGGTATCATTTCGAGAAATTATCCCGGCATCACGGTAAAGCCTATGGAGACAACGGAGTATACTATACTGGTGAAAAATAATGGTGGCTGTTTTGCGAGCGATAAAGTATCAGTATATGTTATGTGTGATAATGCCAATGTGTTTGTACCAAATACATTCTCGCCTAACGGTGATGGCGTAAACGATATTTTTTATCCCCGTGGCAATGGTGTGGTGAATGTAAAATACCTGACGGTATTTAATCGCTGGGGTGAAATTGTATTTCAAAAAGCAAACTTTACTGCGAACAATTCTGCTGCCGGATGGGATGGTACTTACAAAGGAAAAAAACTTGCACCAGATGTGTTTGTTTACACGCTGGAGGTAGTATGTACCAATAACCAGTCTTTGGTTTTTAAAGGAAATGTTGCATTGGTTAAATAATTTGAAATAAGAAATTCTCTTTATAAATAATAAAAATACTTTTAAGATGTTTTAATACTGGGTAAGGCCAACAATCATTAATATCCAAAATCCTCCTTATGAAAAATCTCTTCTGCAGAAGTTTACTGCTATGTTCCGTAATATTTTTTTATAGTAAAAAAATAAGTGCACAGGACATACATTTCTCGCAATTTTTTGAAGCGCCATTATTACGCAATCCCGCATTAGCAGGTATTTTCAGCGGTGATTTTCGCGTGCAGGCTGTCTATAGAAATCAGTGGAATTCTGTTACCGTTCCTTATCAAACAACTTCATTAAATGGAGAATATAAATTGGCCGTTGGCAACAGCCAGGATTTTTTAACCATCGGCGGCGAAATACTATATGATAAAGCCGGCACGGTGGCACTAACGGCCACGAATATAATGCCTGTGTTGAATTATCACAAGTCCCTTAGTTCAGATAAAAATATGTATTTATCTGCGGGCTTTTCTGCTGGCATTGTGCAAAGAAAAATTGACCGGTCCAAGGTTACAACAAATAGCCAGTTTGATGGAGAAGCATATAACTCCGGGCTTTCTGACGGGGAAAATTTTTCAAACAATGGATACATGTATTTTGATGGAAGCGCCGGTTTAAGCTTTAATTCCCAGCTCGGAGAAAATGAAGACAACAATATATTTTTCGGCGTAGCCTATCATCATTTTAATAAATCTGCAAAAGTATCTTTTTATAATGATGCCACAGTAGTAGTAGCTCCAAAAGTTGTTGTTTCGGCTGGCCTCAAAATGAGTGTAACTGATTATTCATACCTCACTTTTCATGCGGACTATGCGAAGCAAGGTTCCAGCACCGAGATAATTGGGGGTGCACTTTACAGCCTGAAATTAGACGATGATCCGGCAGAGGCGCAGCATGTAATATCAGGCGGCATGTTTATAAGATGGAACGATGCTTTTATACCTGTAGTGAAAATGGACATCAGGCCGTTAGCGTTTGCATTGAGCTACGACGTAAACGTTTCCGCGTTAAAGACCGCCAGCCAGGGGCGCGGTGGGTTTGAATTATCTCTATCTTATCAAAAATATTTGGACCGGGATAACTCTTCAAGAGAGGCTGTGAGGTGTCCGAGGTTTTAAGACTTTGAATGTTTCTGGTCTTACTAATCCCCCTTTAGAATATTATTTTGTTTACTGCAACAATAGGTGAAAATGCAAAAACCTCACAAAATTGAAAAACTGTGAGGTTTTAATTTTTTAAAGTCTTTCTTTATTGCTTCAATATTTTTCTTGTATAAAAGAGCTTTCCATTTTTCTCACTGAAATATTTAGCGAATCTAATGTTGCAGAATAAATACTCATCAGAATTCTTACCTTTTCTTTCTCCTAAACATTGTTCATTACATACCCTGCAATCTCTTCCAATGGTAAAACCTTATTTGCGGCATTTAATAAAATAGCTTCTTTAGGCATGCCAAATACTACGGATGATTTCTCGTCTTGTGCAATAGTTCTTGCTCCCGCTTGTTTCATCTCGAGTAATCCTTTTGCACCATCATCACCCATTCCTGTAAGCAATATGCCAATGCTGTTTTTACCTGCGTAGATGGAGGCGGAACGGAAAAGCACATCAACAGAAGGCCGATGACGATTTACCAGCGGCCCGTCTTTTACTTCTACATAATATTGCGGCCCTCTTTTTCTCAGTAATAAATGCCGGTTGCCTGGTGCAATCAAGGCGCAGCCGCGTTTTACAATATCACCGTCTTTGGCTTCTTTCACTGAAATTTTGCAAAGCCCGTTTAATCTTTCGGCAAATGACCTGGTAAAATTTTCAGGCATGTGTTGCACAATCACCACGCCGGGAGCATCTGCCGGCAAGGCTTCCAGAAAAGTATTGATTGCTTTTATCCCCCCGGTGGAGGCGCCAACTGCTATCACCACATCGGTTGTAGGTACAAGGTTTTTAGGTCTTACTCTTTTTAACATTGCGTCTGCAGAAAATTTTTCGGGTATGCGTGGCAGCATAACTGGTGTTGTCTTTTTCCTGAGTTTCGCGGGTGCCACTCTTTTAATAATCTCCCGGATTTTTATTTTATGTTCTTCATCAATAATATTTTGTTCGAATAATTTTTTGGTCATCACCTCTACTGCTCCAAATCGGGTAGCCTTTAAGGTTAGTTCAGGATTATTATCAATTAATGATGAAATAATTATTACTGGAATAGGGTGTTGAGACATTATCTTTTTAAGAAAAGTAAGGCCATTCATCCTCGGCATTTCAATATCAAGGGTGATTATATCAGGAATGCGGCTCGCCATTTTATTAGCCGCAATAAACGGATCAGCTGCGGTGGCTATTACTTCGATGCACGGATCGCTTGCCAATATACCTGAGAGCACCTGCCGGAAGATGGCGGAATTATCAACTATCAGTACTTTAATTTTTTCATTCATTTTCTGAAAGATTAAAATTATAAACACTGCTTTGCTGATCAATAAACCTGATGTCTCTTTTAATATAACTTATCAACACAATGCCGGAGGCAGAATTAAAAATAACTTTTCGCCCGAGAGGCCCGCCAACGCTGTAACTTATAATGGGTATCTGTTCTTCATTCAACGCAGATTTTGCAAGGACAATATTTCTTTTCCCGATATTAAATGCGCTATTTGAATGAGCAATATCGCTGCCGCCAAATACCTTTGCCCTTATATTTTTTTTGTCGCTTCCCATTTTTAGCATCCGCGTAATAAGCGCTGCAATTGCTATGTCGCCATATTTGAAAGATGGTTGCTTTTCTTTATTTGCCTGTGGCAACATATAGTGATTAATACTTCCAAATTGCAGAAAATGGTCCCATAAAAAGACGGCGACACAAGAGCCTAAAATGGTATCAACAATATGTGGCTTTCTGCTTGCAAAAAGTTTCCCCGGGTATAAATAATGTTTGTTCATTTCGCTATCAACATTTTTTATCACGGGTGTGTCAGATTTTTTTAAAGATGGTGGGTTGTATTTGTAATAAAGGCAAATTCATATTTGAAATAGATTCGGAATGTCCCAGGAATAAAAATCCTCCGGTCTCGATTTTCGAACATAATTTAAGGATCACTTTTTCCTGGGTTGGCCTGTCAAAATAGATCAACACATTCCTGCAAAAAATAACGTTGAAGTTTTTAGCAAAAGAAAAATTATCTTCTAAGAAATTAAAGCTTTTCAAATTTACTTTTGACCGCAGCCCGGGAACTATGCGCACCGTTTTCTTTTGCTCGTCTTTACTTTTTAATAAATATTTTTTCTTCAAAGTAAAAGGGATCGGTGCGGCTTTTTCGGTTGTGTAAACCGCAGTGGAAGCGGCATGCAAAGCCCGGCTCGAAATATCTGTTGCAAGAATATTAAAATCAAAGCCTGGATATTTTTCAGCAAATTCACTCATCACCATTGCCAGGGTATATGGCTCCTCGCCGGTAGAGCAGCCTGCGCTCCATACTTTAAACTGCTTCGCAGAAAAATCGTCTTTACAATATTTCGGCAACACATTATTTGTCAGAAAATCAAAGTGAACCGCTTCGCGAAAAAAATCTGTTTTGTTCGTGGTAACTACATCCACCATGTGCACCAATTCCTGCTGCTGGCCCTCGGGGCTAAAAACATAGTCACAATATTCTTTAAAAGAATTAAGCCTTAGCAACCGGAGCCGTTTTTGCAGGCGGCCTTCAAGCATTGTCTTTTTTGCAATGGGTAATTTTATTCCATAATTATGAAGTATAAAACCACTCAGCTTATTGAATTCTATGTTTGTCATTTTAAAAGATATTTTTATTGAGAATGTCTTTTAAAATTTTTCATATTCTTCATCCAGTACATCCATGTTTAAATTGACGCCGTTCATAAAGCCATGGCCATTTACTTTAAGCTGGCCGTTAGATTTTTGTTTTTTCTCCGCACCGTTTTTATGGGCAGTATGCGTGTGCTTGTGAAGACTTACTGATTTATATTGATGATTGTCATCAAACTTAAAAAATGAAATAATTTCTTTTAATTGGTCGGCCTGCGAGTTGAGTTCCTCGGCGCTGGCAGCCATCTCTTCAGAGGTTGCAGCATTCTGTTGCGTTACCTGGTTCAGTTGCTGCAACGCGTTGTTTATCTGGCCTGCGCCTAAATTTTGTTCAACGCTTGATGCACTTATTTCTTCTACAAGCTTTGCCGTTTGTTGAATATTGGGAACCATCTGCTCTAATAATTTGCCTGATTTTTCAGCAATACCGAGACTTGATTGTGAGAGCTCGTTTATTTCAGTCGCAGCCAGTTGAGATTTTTCTGCAAGCTTTCTTACCTCAGCGGCAACCACTGCAAATCCTTTTCCCTGTTCGCCTGCACGGGCTGCTTCTACTGCAGCATTCAAAGCAAGAATATTTGTTTGCCGCGCAATGTCGGTAATGATGGTAATTTTATTTGCAATTGACTTCATAGAAGTGCCCGCCTGGTTCACGGCTACGCTTCCTTCAAAGGCGTCTTCAGAAGCTTTTATTGCAATCTTTTCCGTTTGCTGTGCATTCTCTGTATTGTGCTGAACGTTGGCAACCATCTCTTCCATGGAGGAAGACACTTCTTCTGTGGCAGCGGCCTGTTCTGTTGCGCCTTCGCTCATCTGTTGTGATGAAGAACTCAGTTCCTGGCTGGCGGCAACTATATTATCAGAGGCTGAATTCACATAAGAAATAACATTTTTAAATTTGGCCAGCATCTTTTTTAGATCTTCCAGCAGGTAGCCGATCTCGTCTTTATTCGTTACCTGTATTTCGACTGTAAGATCTCCTTCGGAAAGTTTTGATACAACAGCGGATGCATTTTTTATCGCCGTATGAATTCCTCTGGCAATGAAAATTGAAATAACCAAAGACACAAGCACACCTAAAATGATGAGAATATAACAATGCAATTTTGCTGCATTGTAGATGGCATCACCTTTATTGTACTCACGGTCGGCAACTAAAAGTTGTACATCTATCAGTTCATTTATTTTGTTGGTGATAGGATCAATCTGCGGATATAATTCTTCTATTGTAAATCTTTTTAAAGATGCGGTATCTTCTTTTTCAATAATTGATTCCAGCTTTGTGATAGACTCTTCAGAATTTTTCATTAATTCCTGTACCTGGTCAACTATTTTATTTTCTTCAGCATCTATGTCGCTTGACAAATAAATACTCCAATTACTTTCAATTGCGGCCTTTGCTTTTTTAATATCTCTCTTTCCTTCCTTAAAGTCTATATTCCCATTTCTCATTTTATGTGTTGCATCAACTATGTTAACAGCATACATGTCGGATATTACCTTCAATTGTTTCAAAGGAATAACCCTGTCTTTATACACACTCTCTAAAGAGTTGTTTACGGTATTTAAATTACTAAGCCCATAAATACCTATAGTCAATATGGTAAAGGAGGTAAGGAAAACGAGCGCGTAAAGCTTCGTGGAAATTTTTAGGTCTTTCATGTGTGTAAGGAATTATTTTTTAGGAATTGAATCAAAATTTTTCGTAGCTATCATCAAGCACATCTTTGCCATTCATATTTATATTGATGCCGCCGTATCCATTCACGTAGGATG
>JBDTSD010000005.1:0-77768 GCA_039931355.1 Ginsengibacter sp. | reverse complement strand
TTGGCAGAAAGATAAACGAAAGCAATGTTTTGTTCTTTCAATTCCTTCGCCAGTTCAATGCCATTCAATTTGCCTTTTAAATGTATGTCGAGCAATACAAGCGAAGGCTTTTTTACTCTAATAATTTCTTTTGCTTCAACAACATTATCGGCAATACCGCAAACAGTATAACCTGCATTCTGTAGCGTTAACTGTAGGTCATCTGCCACTATAAATTCGTCTTCAACAATTAGAATTGTTTTATTCATAAATTAATGCACTGTATTTGTTTGTTAGCTAAGTACCTTAAGCTTTAAATCTGCAATAAACACTAGCTCCATACGAACACCGTGTCTGCCTTCAAGGGTAAATGCTGCATTTATTTGTTTTGCCAATCCATTTATCAACCGCATTCCCATAGAAGTGCTGTTCTTTAAATCAAAATTAACAGGCAATCCAATGCCATTATCCTTTATTTCCAGCACAACTTTATCAGAACTATTTTCTTTCATTTTAATTTGAATAGCGCCGGCCTCTCTCGCTTTGAATGCATATTTGATAGCGTTGGTAATTGCTTCATTTAAAATTAATCCAACTGGAATAGCTTGCGAAATATCAAGTTCAATTGCATCAACATCGATTATGAAATTTATTTCCCTTCCACTGTTAAAACTGGTTTTAAGATAGTCTGAGAGTTCAGTGATATAAGATTGCATATTCACTGACGTAGTATTTTCCGACTGGTAAAGCTTTTGATGAATAAGAGACATTGCCTGCATGCGATGGCGGCTTTCACTGATGGCCTCTATCGCTTCTTTATTATCAAGGTATTTTGATTGCGTATTTAATAAGCTGATGACTATTTGTAAATTGTTTTTTACGCGATGATGTATTTCTTTCACCAGCCATTCTTTTTCTTCAATCAGCTTATTTTTCTCAGAAACTGTTTGTTGCAAAACTTCATTTTTATTACTAATTTCTTTTTGTTGGGCCTGCAATTTCCTGTTGTTATTTTGTTTGAGCTGGTATCCGATCAATAAAATTATTAACAATGACAAAGCGGAAATTATTATGATGTTTCTTGTTAAGGCGGCACGTTTTAAATCAACTTTATTTTGTGCAGAAAGAAGCTGCATATTCTGCTGATTTATTTTTAAGGAGTCCTCTTTTTGTTTTGTATTAAATGCCACTTGCATTTGCGCAAACTGAAACGCTTTATTATCATTAAATAACGAATCGTTTATATTAATTTCAGCCTTGTAATTATCTAAGGCAGATTTAAAATCGCCAACTGCCGAATCTGCTCTTGATTTATAATGATAAGCCGTTGCAATAATGGCCTTGTTTGTATTTTTTTTGCAGAAAGACAAATTGATAGTGGCATACTTTTGTGCAAGCTGGTATTCATGGTCACTGATAAAATAATCTACCAGACCTTTATATGCAAGATCAGGTTGTTCATTCATCAAATCTTTACTGGTGTCCGACAATATAGAGGTAAGATAATCTGCGTAAATCTTTGCTTTGTTTAATTGTTTGGCTTCGCGATAAACTTCAATATAACTGCTGAAAACATACAAACTGTCAGCCCAATTATTAAGCTGTACATTCTTGCCTAAATCATATATCAGCTTTATTGCTTTTTCCGGCGTATGTAATTTTACAAACTGGTAACACAACGATACTGTTATAAACTGAATGCTTTCATAATCCTTATGTTTAAGTGCGATGTCAAGCGCTTTCCTATAATATTCCGCGGCTTCAGCACTATTATAATTATACCATTTATTATACACTAACGCTAACCTGTAATATATGGTGCACAGCATCATCGTGCTGTCTTTTTGCTGCAATGCTGTTTTTTCAGCCAGTAATCCATACTTTATTGCAGTTGGATAATCGCCGAGATTTACATGTACAAGATTTAATAAATCATATACACCCTGTAAATCTTTTTTATGAATAGATGTATAAATATTCAGTGATTCGTTTAATTCAGTAAGTGCCTCTCCATATTTACGAAGAATAATATTGTAATCAGCCATATTTTTTAATACATCTGCCTGCCTTTCTTTATTTGCGGAGAGATTGAATTGATTCAATGCCTTATTTAAATACTCAATGACTTTAGGAATATCTTCTCTCCCTGCATCTCCATAATAATTTTTTATCTCCAGGTATGCGTTCCCCAGGTCTTCAGGAAATAATAAAGTTTCATAGAGGCTAATTGATTTATTAATATACGGGTGGCCAGTTGCAGTGTCACCTTTTTCACGATATGCATTTGAATAAACGAAATAAGTTTTTGCTTCAATTATTTTATCATGCAATATTTTAATGTTGATGTTTTCTGCTTGTCTAATTAATAGTAAAGCTGAATCCAAGTCACTTTTTTCTTCACCAGGTTTGTGCACGTAAGCCAAAGCGAGTTCGAGTAATAGATTGGCTTTTTCTGTGTTGTTTACAGATTTTTTAAGATCCGCATTAATAAGTTTTATTGAACGGTCCGAAGACTGTGTGAAAACGTCTGAATGAATTATGACGATAAGAAATACCGTAAAGATTTGTTTAAACATTTTATAATGTTATAGAATGAATAATTTCAATTTACGCTGAATATTCTTCGTTTTTCTAAGTAGTCAACTAATCTATACAATCTACATCAGAATCTATAAGGAGTACAGCAAGTTATTTTAAAATAACAACCGGTTATGGAAATTTAAAAAAACATCAACCTTTTTGTCAACTGCCAAGCACGATAATAAATACAATTATCCCGGTAAACCAGCCATTGACTTTCTTTTATACAACGATGATTTTTGCAACAACAATTATTAATATTCTTAAAACTCAAAAAATTAAATTATGAACACAAATCAAAACACGGCGACATTAGTAGCCGTAAGCGAAAAAGAATTTCGCGAGGGCGTTATGCCACGGGCGCAGCTTTCAAAGTTGGCCTGCGAAATTGCTCTTGAGAAGACCACGCAAAAAAATGTAAAAGAATTTGCCGGCTGGGAATTAATGGAAGCAACAACGGTAATTAATGTATTAAAAGATTTGGACACAGCTGCTCCTGCCATGAGCAAGGACGCGGAAGATTTTCTTAAAAAACTCAAAGGATTAAACAGCAACGATTTCGACAAAGAATTCATGGCGGCTGAATTGTCTAACCATGAATTCTTACACGATCTTGCGCAAGACTACATTGATGGGGCCGATGACAGGTCATCCGAAGAACAAGATATATGGCATGTTGCTAACCTGGCATTGTTTGCTTTCACAGAACACATTGGTTTATGCAAAAGAATCTCTGGAGAAGTAAGTGCTAAGTAAATTTTGGGATAAGTAATTAGAAAGCTGTTCAGAACATGAACAGCTTTTTTATTTACAGGTGTCGCCACATTTACAGCGGAGCATTTTGATTATACAGAAATTTACAAAACCATATTTTCTACAGCGAAAGCCATGATCTACCCATTGATAATGCCTTTGCGAATAGGCAATTTTGTATCATAAATAATTTATAACGCCTCACGGCAAAAACAAACATCATGAAAAAATTCATAACCGGTTTCTTAGTAATAGCGGCTGCTATCATTGGCTTATCTTCTTACAAAAGCAGAACAAATAAAGAAACAAAAACTTTTGTGTTGGTGCATGGTGCATGGCAGGCGCCGTACGCATGGCAAAACGTGCAGCAGCAGTTAGAAGCCAAAGGAGAAAAAGTTATAGTAGTTGAATTACCGGGTCACGGTAATGATCAAACTTCACCGGCGCAACTTTCAATGGATGTATACCGCGATAAAGTTGTTGATGCCATTAATAATGTTGATGGAAAAGTAATATTAATTGGGCATAGTATGGGCGGAATGGTTGTATCTGCTGTGGCCGAAAAAATTCCATCTAAAATTGAGAAGCTCGTTTTTATAGGCGCCTTTGTTCCTGTAAATAATCAATCGCTGATGGAACTTTCGATGATGGATAAACAATCATTGCTCGGCGCTTCAATTGTTCCTTCACAAGACCAGTTAACGCTGGATGTAAAGAAAGAAAATGTCATCAATATTTTTTGCCAGGATGCAACAATGGATGAACAGGAAATGGTGATGAAAAATTATCGTGCAGAGCCTGCCATTCCTTTCACTAATAAAGTAACATTAACTGCCGCAAATTTTGGCAGCGTTGATAAATATTACATACACACCACACAAGATCATGCGGTTGGTATGGACCTCCAAAACCAAATGGCGAAAAACGCAAACATCACTAAAGTGTATTCACTTAACTCTGGCCACTGCCCGTTTATTTCCGAGCCTGATAAAGTAACTGGCTTGTTAATGAAGATGGCTAAATAATAATTATTGACAGACTATTCTTAACGATAAAATTTTAATTCATGACACTCTCCAAATGGACCCTTGACTCAAACCACAGTGAAATTATTTTTAAGGTGAAACACCTGATGATAGCAACAGTAACAGGATACTTCTTAAAATTTAGCGTAGACGCGGAAGCGGATGATGAGGATTTTTCAAAGTTTCAAAAAATTGTGTTTTTGGCAGACGCTAATTCTATAAGTACTAACAATGAGCAACGCGACAAACACCTTAAATCAGCAGATTTTTTTGATGTAATAAATTATCCCGCGATTGTATTTACAGCTACTGAATTTAAAAACGGCGTGAACGGAGAACTGGTGGGACAACTAACAATGAAAGGCATAACCAAACCTGTAAGCATTGAGGTGGAGTTTGGCGGATTTACAGTTGATGCCTACGGTCAAAGAAAAGCCGGTTTTAGTTTTCATGGTAAGCTCAGCAGAAAAGAATTCGGCCTGACATGGGATTCTGTTACAGAAGCAGGCAACGTTGTTGTAAGCGATGAAGTAAAGTTCCAGGGTGAAATTGAACTTATAAAAACCGTTGTTGAAACATCAACAATTAAAGAAAAAGAAACGGTGCATTTATAAAAGCAGTTTTATGTATAAATAAAATCTTATTGCGCTATTTCAAACATCCTCTTATCAAAGCAAATTAAAAAAATAATATTATGAAAGCATTTTTCTCATCCGTTTTGTTCTTATCGTTTATAGCATTTTTATTAACCGGCTGTAAGCATGATGACGGTAATCCCAATCAATCAAAAACATTTGTATTAATTCATGGTGCATGGCAGTCGCCTTTTGTATGGAACGATGTGAAGGCAAAGCTTGAAGCCGCAGGTAATAAAGTAGTTCTCGTTCAATTGCCGGCGCATGGGGATGATACCACCTCGCCTGCAAAGGTTACGATGGATATTTATCGGGATAAAGTTGTGAAGGCAATTAACGCAATTAATGGTAAAGTAATATTGGTTGGGCATAGCATGGGCGGCGTTGTTATTACAGAAACTGCGGAAGCCATTCCAAACAAAATTGATAAGCTTATTTACATCGGTGCATTTCTTCCCGCCAATGGACAATCATTAGTTGACCTTGCAAATATGGATGCGCAGTCACTGCTTGGGCCTGCATTGATACCTGCTGATGGCGGACTCACATTGGACGTAAATAAGGACAGCATCACAACAGTATTTTGCCAGGATGGAACGGACGCACAAAAGAAGTTGGTGTTAGATAATTTTAAAGTTGAACCTGCCATTCCCTTTGGAAATGCTGTAACAATAACGGCTGCAAATTTTGGAAACGTTGATAAATATTATATACATACTATGCTCGACAATGCAGTTGGAATTGCTCTGCAAAATCACATGGCTGCTGCAGCAAATATTACCAACCAATATTCCCTTAACACAGGCCATTGCCCGTTTATTACTAACGCTGCCGGTACAGCGCAGTTATTACTGCAGATTGCAAATAAGTAATTACCTGTTTCAATAAAAGGATCACTTAAAGACTTACGTGTTATTTAATGTTCACTACAAATAATTATACAATGATTGTAGATACGATTGCTGAGTTACAAAGCCGCGGCTTCACTTCTGACTTTAATTTGCTTGGCAACCGGTTGTTTTGCCTACAAACCAAAAGTTTTTTTAGCGGCAATCAATTTGATGTACTTGAGATTTACAGCTTTGATGATGAACATCTAAACAAGCCGCAGACTGTGGTTTACGCAATTGAATGCTTTACAAATACAATGAAAGGCATCCTGTTGGAAAATGTAAAAACACAGGATGAGACAGAGGTGCTTATTACAAAGCTTCGAAAATTTTGGAAGTGATTTATTCATCTATAAAAATTTAAAAAATGGGAAAGAACAAAAAACAAACGCAAGGCTTTGGCATGTCATGGGAAAAAGAATATGGCTATGCACAAGGGGTAAAATATGGCAACAAGGTCTGGCTGGCAGGCCAGGTGGGCCATGATAGTACTGGTAAACTTGCTGACGGCATGGAAGCCCAAATGAACCAGGCCTATGCCAATATACAAAAATTATTAAAGGGCTTTGACATGACTATGGATGATGTGATGGAAGAAGTAGTGTATGTAACAGATTTGCCGGCGGCTTTTGAAGCAAGAAAAAAAATTGGTAGTAAATGGTATCCAAATCCAATGGAAATTCCGAGCACTTTAATTGAAGTAAAAAGGTTGGCTTTGGATAAACAGGTTATTGAAATAAAAATCATAGCACACAATTAAAATATTATGTCAGACAAAATAAATATCGTGCTTGTGCATGGCGCATGGGCAGATGGATCAAGCTGGAATAAAGTAATAAATATGTTGAGTGAAGATTATAATGTTGTTGCCACGCAGCATTCACTTACCTCGTTGCAGGATGATGTAGAAACAACACGCAGAGTAGTTGAAGCGCAAACGGGGAAAACCATTCTTGTCGGGCATTCGTATGGAGGTGCCGTTATTACCGAAACAGCCCATTATTGTGCAACGGTAAAAGCACTGGTGTACATCGCTGCTTTTGCTCCCGATGCCGGTGAAAATTTGATTGAACTCTCGCAACGTTTTCCGCAGGCACCCGGCAACGCGGCTGTATATCCTGATAAATATGAAATGCTTTGGATTGCTAAAGAAAAATTTGCAGCAAGCTTTTGCGTCGATGCGCAAAGCACTGAAGCGGTTGTAATGGCTGCTGTACAAAAGCCAATTGCCATGCGTTGTTTTTCAGATAAAATAACAACGGCAGCCTGGAAAAACCTTCCTTGCTGGTACCAGGTGTCTGATGATGATAAAATGATTGCACCGGAACTTGAACAATTTATGGCTGAAAGAATGAAAACAAAAAATACGATTCATTTATCATCAAGCCATGCATCAATGGTTTCGAGACCAAATGAAATTGCGGAATTAATTATAGATGCGTGCGAATATATTCTTAGCCAAAATTAGTAACACATTTACCCAGCTTAACTCAGGTATGACTAACAGTGATAACAGGAAACATATTGTAATTATTGGCGGAGGCTTTGCCGGGTTGAATTTTATAAAACAACTCGCTAATAATAAGCACTACGATATTACTTTAGTTGATAAAAATAATTACAATTTTTTTACACCACTTGTGTACCAGGTTGCAACAAGCTTCCTGGAACCATCCAACATCAGTTATCCTTTTAGAAAACTTTTTAGAAATAAAAAAAATGTTCATTTCCATTTTGGAGAATTGATACGGATTTCTTCTTTAGAAAAGATTTGCTATATAAATAATTCTTCCATAAAATATGATTACCTCGTGTTTGCCACAGGTTCTGTATCCAATTTTTTTGGCAACGAAAACATTATGCGCAATGCCATTCCCATGAAGAATTTAAATGATGCGCTGGGCATGCGGAACGCCTTGTTACAATCCCTGGAAGCTGCCTGCCGAACGAATGATGAAGCTGAAAAAATCAAACTGCTTACCGTAGTAATTGCCGGCGGTGGCCCAACAGGTGTAGAATTATCTGGCATGCTGGGTGAAATGAAAAGAAGCATCATACATAAAGATTACCCTGAATTAAAAAATATTGCCGGCGACATTTACATTATAGATGGCGCAAAAACACTCCTGTCGCAAATGAATAAAAAATCGCAGGAGAACACGCACCGGATTCTTGAAAAGCTTAACGTAAAAATCATTCTCGATGCATTTGTAAATGATTATAATAATGATGAAGTAAAGCTTTCCAACGGCATCATTATAAAAACAAAAAACCTCGTATGGGCGGCTGGTGTTACCGGAAAAATAATTGAAGGTATTCCCGCAACAAGTGTGGGCGCAGGAAAAAGAATGATTACAGATGAATACAATAAAGTAATAGGTGTTGAAGATATTTATGCCATCGGCGATGCATGTTTACAAAAAACAGATGAACGGTTTCCTAATGGGCATCCGCAATTGGCGCAACCTGCTATTCAGCATGGGCGCTGGTTAGCAAAGAATTTTAAAGCTATGGCAGCAGGCAAAACTTTACAACCCTTTTTATACAATGATAAAGGGGTAATGGCAATCATAGGAAAAAAGAAAGCCGTTGTTGATTTAGCAAAACCTAAAATTCATCTCAACGGCTTTCCGGCTCTATTGATCTGGTTGTTTATTCACTTACTTTCTCTTGTTTCGTGCGGCAATAAATTCAAAACTTTATTTAACTGGATAGTTGCTTATTTTTCAAAAGACCAATCTTTAAGAATGATTATTCGTCCTGATGCGACTGCTAAACTTTAAGCAAATCTTTATTTGTTTAAACGATAATATCTACCATTGAATCCTTCTTTGTTCCATTGACATCGCTTTGCATTATCGGTAGTTTTGTTGAATAAAAAACTATACTATGCAATTAATTAAAATCTCGAAATCAACCCTTATTACCGTAAGTTTTGTTGCAGGCGGAATTGTTACCACCTATGCGCAAAAAGATACACTCAAATCAAGCCCTGCTGATCTTGTAGCTGCCTTGCATACCGCCTTCGGTGATCATCATGCAAGAGCCGTACATGCAAAAGGAATTATTTTAGAAGGCACCTTCACGCCGGATAAAGATGCCGCAACAATTACTAAAGCAAAACATCTGCAAAAAGAACCCAGCAAAGTAATCGTACGATTTTCCAATTTTACCGGCATACCGGATATACCTGATAATATCGGTGCTGCTAATCCGCGTGGCTTTGCCATTAAATTTTTGCTGCCTGATGGAACACCTACAGATATAGTCGGGCACAGCTTCAATGGTTTTCCTACCTCTAATTCCGATGAGTTTCGGGAACTGTTACTGGCCATCGGTGCAAGTGGAGGAAATGCAGCGAAGCCAACTGCAGTAGATTCTTTCTTAGCAACACATCCTGTTGCCAAAACATTTCTTACCACGCAACATACGCCGGCGAGCTATGCAACGATCACTTACTTTGGTGTTAATTCTTTTAAGTTTACGAATGCAAAAGGTGTCTCACATTTTATTCGTTACCAATTTGTTCCTATAGCCGGCGAACAACTGATTACGCAGGAACAATTGGAAAGCAAAGGCACTGATTATTTAATGACGGAAATAAAACAGCGTGTCGAATCGAAAACCATACGTTTTGAAATGTATGCGCAAATTGCGGAAGATGGCGATGTAATTGATAACCCTTCTGTTGCCTGGCCCGATAAACGTAAACGCATTAAATTAGGTGTAATTGAAATTAAAAAGCTGGCTGATAACAGTGTTGCCTCAGACAAACAACTCTTCTTTATCCCAAACAATATCCCTGAAGGCATAGCCACGGCTGATCCAATGTTAGATTTAAGATCAAAAGCGTATCCAGTTTCCGTGAAGGAAAGGCAATAATAACAATGGAGGTAAAACTATAGGAATTTTACTTACCGGAATTACATAGGGGTTTGGATAAGCGTTATTTGAATAGCAATCTTTTAACCCGACCTATTACACTCTTACTATTTTGGACACAATCTTTTATTCCCTTTAATTCTTCTTCTGTAAGCATTCCTCTAGTTTCATAATCGCGGCCTTCCATTATTGAGTTGAAATCGGTTATTTCTTCTATTAAATACTCATCAATTTGGTCTCCGTAAATATGGGTTGTAAGGTCAACCGAAAAACCATTATTACAAATAGGTTTATTTTTAGCAAAAACGTAGCAGTTGAATTTTCTTTCATCGTGATTTATGCATCCGTGCGAATCATCCATTAAGGAAGGCGCATTATTTACTTTCGTAGGTAATGAGGCAACAATAGTAATGTTGCCAATATTTCTTAGGATTAAAAAAAACTTGTTTTTTGGATCATTGCCATTCTTAAAATAAAAAGGAGTAAAATAAAGGAGCTGACCTTTTACAAACAATAGTTACGCTTTAATTTGTTTGGCAAATTGTAAAAAGTCCAAAGAATTCTCATATCGCTCTTTTAAATAGCTGTCATTATCAACAACTGGAGTAAAATCAATAAGGTAATCAGTTTTTGAGAGTTTCCCATTTTCAAAACCAATTAATAAGCCATATTCTATTGCAGCTTTTCGCCATAGTGAATTTTCGCCGTGAGTGTACTTAACTAAATCACTTGCTATTTTATGTCTTGCAAAAGATACAATTTCATTCATTAAAAGAATGTCATTATCACTAAATTCATCATCATTAAAATCTGATGAAGCTTCAAATTCTTCTTTATTCGCTTCAACCCGTTTAATATACTTGTTTAGAAGAGGAATTTCATCCAGACTTAAATCATCGTAAACTTCTTCTATAACTGAGCAAATTTCCAGACCTTAAAGTCAAAGCCAAAGAAAGGCACACCAAAATCTCTTATGGATTTTTCTTCTAATAAAAAAAGTAGTTTTAGAATTTTAGTTTTAGCAAAATCGCCAACATTATTAGAAAGATATATCAATGTATCGCCTAATTTATCCAGTTGATATTTGTTTAGAGTAGTTGGCATCTATGTTTTAATACTTGCAATTTACTAAAGTAATTAGGCTTTACTTAATTCTTAACCAGCCATAAGATACAAAATTAACATTATAAAACTATTCCTACCTCGTGTATAGCCATTTTACTTCTTATTACTCAACGAAATCGCGAGTTATTAATCAGAAATAATTTTTAATGTTTCAATGAATTAATTTCTTATAACCTTAAAATTTACGAACATTTCTGTCTTCCCGACTATGTTTTATATTTGCCGGATGAAGGTAGATGATAAATTAATTGACAAACTCGCCAACCTTGCACGCCTGGAATTCGACGATCAAGAAAAGGAAGAAATAAAAAACGACCTTCAGCATATGCTTGGGTTTATAGATAAGTTGAATGAGCTTGACACAACAGGTGTTGAGCCATTGTTGCACATGAGTGAGAATGTAAATATCCTGAGAGAAGATAAAATTGAAGGTATGATAAGCAGGGAAGATGCCTTAAAAAATGCACCCTTACATGATGATCAATTTTTTAAAGTGCCTAAAGTAATAAGGAAATAATTAATGGTTAATGGTTATTGGTTTAATAGTCAATTCGTAATCTAATTTAATTCGTGTAACTAATAAAAAATAATGAGCCCGATAATTCAACTTGAAAATATTAGTAAGAGCTACATTATGGGCAAGCAGGAATTGAAGGTCCTGAAAGGGATTTCTTTGGAAATTTTCAAGAATGAATATGTTGCCTTAATGGGGCCTAGTGGAAGCGGAAAATCAACGCTGATGAACTTGCTGGGCTGCCTCGACTCACCCTCCGGGGGGCGTTACATTCTTAATGGAAAAGATGTAAGCCAGATGCCTGACGATGACCTTGCTGAGGTACGCAATAAAGAGATAGGTTTTGTTTTTCAACAATTTAATTTACTACCAAGGCTTACCGCTGCCGAAAACGTAGCCCTTCCACTAATTTATAATGGCTCCAAAAAAAAGGCTAGGTCAGAACTTTCGCTTGAAATGCTTGACAGAGTCGGCCTGAGTGATAGAAGCCATCACAAGCCTAATGAATTATCCGGCGGGCAGAACCAGCGTGTAGCCATTGCGCGGGCTTTGGTTAATAGTCCTTCTATCATTTTAGCTGACGAACCGACAGGTAACCTCGATTCAAAAACGTCTGTTGAGATCATGAAAATTTTCGATAAGATACAAGCCGAGGGTAATACAGTAATACTCGTTACGCACGAAGAAGATATTGCAAATTATGCGCACCGGATCATAAGACTGAAAGATGGCGTGATTGAAAGCGATGATCAAAAATTTCCTAACACTAATGAAGCCTTTACCCCAACTCTTTCTTAAAAGATTTTTAAAATCCTGCTTAAAAATTAAACATGATCTAAAATAAAGTCAGCATCAATATTTAATGTATCCCTTACTCCCTTTAGAAATCCAACGTCTGGCTTTTGTTTACCATTTAAAATCAATGATAACTTGGTAGTACTCAGGTTTAATTTTTTTGCAAGTTCTGCCTGCGTGATTTTGTGCTCATACATTCTTATCTCAACCATGCCTCCCAATGTTTTAGGCATTTCTATGGGATAAATCTTTTTTTCATATTCCTGTATTGCAGATGCAAGCAGGCGAACTTTTGCTTTTTCTTTCGCAGTAAGATTACCTTCACCCTTGTTCATTAAATTAAAGACTTCTTCCGCTGAATTTTTAAAATCAGCCTTTGTAGTAATTATTTTCATCCTGATTATTTTCTATAATTAATATTTTTAGCATCTATGTTATCATATTCTTTATGTGTGCCTACAAATAAAATATACACTGTTCTAATATTAAAATGAATCATGGTAATAAGCCGATAGTGATTGCCTGAAATATTAAATACATACCTGTCATTGCCAACATAATCAACAGTATTAAAAAGTCTTTTCAATTCATTCAAATTGGCAAAATCACTTTTCTCCATAACTGCACGCCAATTTTCAAAAGAGTCTGTTACGCTTGATTACAATTATTTTTCTTTAAATAAGCCTTAATTGTTGTATAAATAATAACAACCATTTCTTTTTATTACACTATGAAATTAAAATATTATTTGGAATATCTAAATTATGTTTATCTGCATAAGCTTACTAAACAATGATCAAATTTTAAATTATCCTTTAGAATATTCGTTCTTACATCTTCAACATTTCCATTTAATTTTATTCTTATTCAAAAAAGCCCACAATGGCAATGAAACTTTATACAAAAACAGGTGATGAAGGCAAGACAAGCCTTATTGGTGGAACGAAAATTTTAAAAAGCGACTTGCGCATAGAAGCTTACGGCACGGTTGATGAACTCAACTCTTACATTGGTCTTGTAAATGATTATTGTACCGATGGGCATTCAAACGATATTTTAAAAGAAATCCAGGACAGGCTCTTTACCATCGGTTCGGCGCTTGCCTGCGATCCCGCCAAAGAAACCAAGCTTCACATCCCGGATCTGCATGAAAGTGATGTCGTATTGCTGGAAAAAGAAATGGACGAAATGAATGAATCTTTGCCAGAGATGAAACATTTTATATTGCCGGGCGGACACCCTGCAATATCTGTTACACATATTGCAAGGTGTGTTTGCAGGCGGGCAGAAAGATGTTGTGTTAATTTGAAAGCAAATGAAAACACTGTCGCCTCTTTAATAATTAAATACCTAAACAGGCTGAGTGATTATCTTTTTGTGCTTTCAAGGTTTATTTCGCATAATATGAAAGTGCCTGAAGTAATATGGTCACCAAGACTATAAGTTTCACAATTATTCTCCGACAATCTTTCCGTCTTTCATATGTAAAATGCGATCACTGAGTTGAGCCAGCTCTTCATTGTGCGTAACTATTAAAAACGTTTGACTGAACCGATTTCGCAGATCAATAAATAAATTATGAAGATCTCTTGCATTCGCTGAGTCAAGATTGCCGGTAGGCTCGTCAGCCATTAGAATAGACGGACTATTTATCAACGCTCTTGCCACAGCTACGCGTTGTTGCTCTCCACCCGAAAGCTCGCCGGGCTTATGTGAGCCACGGTCACTTAGCCCCAGCATTTCTAATAATGAATTTGCTTTTGCCTCCACTTCTTTGGTTTTACGGCCGGCTATCCATCCCGGAACGCAAATATTTTCAACAGCCGTAAATTCAGGTAATAAGTGATGAAACTGGAAAACAAAACCTATATGTTCATTTCTAAAAGAAGCCATTTTTTTACCATTCAATTTAGACACCTCCGTATCATCAAGATATATTTCGCCTTTATCTGCATTATCTAACGTTCCTAAAATATGGAGCAGTGTACTTTTTCCAGCCCCTGATGACCCGGCTATGCTCACGATTTCACCCTTTTTTATTTCTATATCTACACCCTTTAGCACCGGAAGAGTACCATAATTTTTATAAATGCCTTTTGCTTTTAACATGGTTAAATGTAAAGTTTAAATGCAAATTGAAAAAGATAAAAATTAAAATAACATCTATGCATCTATTGCGTTATATTATCCATCACTATAGTTGAAATGCAGGGCAAAACAATATTTGGTAATCCCGATATAACTTTTACTTTTGCGGAAAATTGGTAACCCCATTTCAATTTATAATTATTTAAAAAGAGAAAATATATGTTTTGGACTTTAGAACTAGCCTCACACCTCGAAGATGCGCCCTGGCCTGCAACCAAGGATGAATTAATAGATTTTTCAATCCGCAGCGGAGCGCCTATTGAGGTAGTTGAAAACCTGCAGGAACTGGAAGATGAAGGCGGTGAAATTTATGAAGGCCTTGACGATATCTGGCCGGACTATCCAAGCCAGGAAGATTTCTTTTTTAACGAAGATGAATATTAAATTCACGATTTTTTAAAAAGGAGTAAAAATTATTTAGAGAGGCCGTTCATAATTGAACGGCTTTATTTTTTACATATTGATCTATTCAAAAGAAAAACAAAATGTAATCCCCTTCGCCAAAAGGGGATCTCTAATTCTCAATTGTAAAGTTTTCTCCGTCATTTTTCCATTTGTTCAATCACGCTTTGCGTAACACCGGTAAAAGAAAATCCTCCATCGTGAAAAAGATTCTGCATGGTCACATACTTTGTCATATCGCTGAATAAAGTAACGCAGTAATTGGCGCAATCGTCAGCGCTTGCGTTGCCAAGCGGGCTCATTTTCTCTGCATAGTTCATAAAACCATCAAAGCCCTTTACTCCACTGCCCGCCGTTGTACGTGTGGGAGATTGAGAAATAGTATTTACCCTCACATGTTTTTTTAACGCATAGTGATAACCAAAACTGCGTGTTACACTTTCAAGCAATGCCTTGGCATCAGCCATTTCATTATAGTCAGGAAATACACGTTGTGCCGCTATATAAGTAAGAGAAACTACACTGCCCCATTCATTTATTGCATCTTCTTTCATGGCGGTTGCAAGTAAACGATGCAGGCTCATTGCAGAAATATCCAACGTCTTTTGATTAAATCCATAATCAATCTCAGTGTAATGCTTGCCTTTACGCATATTAATACTCATGCCTACGGAATGCAAAATAAAATCAACACCACCACCAAAATGTTCTTTTGCTTTTGTAATTAAATTAAGCATGTCATCATTATTACTTACATCACATGGCACTACCGGCGCATTTATTTTTTCTGCAAGCTTGTTTATCTCACCCATGCGCATGGCGACCGGTGCATTAGTAAGCATTATTTCGGCTCCTTCTTCATGGCAACGCAAGGCCGTTTTCCAGGCAATTGAGTTTTCATCAAGTGCGCCAAAAATAATTCCCTTTTTTCCCTTTAGTAAGTTGTAAGACATGGCTTTTTGTTTATTAGTTAAATGGTTTATTGGTTTATTAAGTTATTAGTTAAATGCTCACTCAGTCTTTCAAATAGTTTTTGTTCCCCCTTTAGGGAATAGGGGTTAATTCCCAATCATTTCCCTCGCATTCTCAAATGCAGCAGCAGTAGGCCTTTCACCGCTCAGCATGGTAGCAATCGTAGTGATACGCTCATCGGCATTCAACTCCTTTATGGCAGTAATGATTTTATTATTTTTAATTTCTTTATATACAAAAAAATGTGTCTCCGCTTTTGATGCAATCTGTGGCTGATGTGTTATAGAAATTACCTGGTGGCCGCCGGATAATTCTTTCATAATAATCCCAACCTGCTTCGCAGCTTCTCCGCTGATACCGCTATCAATTTCGTCAAAAATTAATGTAGGTAATTGAATGCTTTTGGCAACAAGCGATTTTATACTTAGCATCAGGCGGCTTAGTTCTCCCCCACTTGCCACTTTTCTCAGTGGTTCAAAGCGATTGGAATTTGCCGTGACACCCTGCGGAAGATTTGCATCAAATAAAAATTCTATTGTGTTGATACCATAGGCATTCAAGCTTTTTTCCGTTTTAATGCTCACCTTTATTCTTGCATTTGGCATCCCAACTTGTGCTAAAAGCTGGTTCACTTTATTTTCAAAAGACGTTATTTGTTTTTGTCTTCTTTCCGAAATTTTTTCTGCGATCGCAAAAGCTTGTTTATGAAATTGCCCAAGCTCTTTTTCTCGCTGAGAAATTGCGTCTGAAAGATTAGTAACCTTTTCAAGCTCAGTTGCAAGGCGTTCTTTTATCTCAAGCAGATCTGCGGTAGTTTGTACGCTATGCTTTTTAAGCAACCGATACCCCTCGCCCATCCTGCTATTCAGTTCATCTATTTTATTAGCATCGTACAACACATTATTATTAAGCAATTGAAGTTCCGATGCAATATCCTGCAACTCTATTTGTGCAGAGTGAAGCCTCTCAGTTAAAGCATCAATAGTGGGATGAAACGCATGCAGGCTCTGTAGTTTACTATTTATTACTTTGATTTGCTGTACCAAAGGTTGTTCGCTTTCCTGCAATTGGGAATTTACTTCAGTAAGAACAAGTTTTATATTTTCCGCATTACTGATCAACTTGATTTCGGCATCAATATTTTCAAGTTCATTTTCCGAAAAGTTTGCTTCTTCAAGTTCATCAAAGAGAAATTTATTATAATCGAATTCTTTATTTGCCGCTGATTGTCCTGCCTTTAACTCTTCAAGATCCTTTAATTTGCTTCTGTAATTTTTATACACATATTGATATTGAATTACATCTTTGCCGGTGCCTGCAAGTGCATCAATTACTTCCCGCTGAAAATCATTATCGCCTAACGCAAGCGAATCAAATTGCTGGTGCAGGTCAACAAGCAGCGAAGACAATTGTTTTAGCTGCACAAGATTTATCGGCGTATCATTTATGAAAGCCCTCGATTTCCCACTACTTGAAATCTCCCTCCGCAGCACAATTTCTTCCTCAGCATCCAAATCATTTGCTTGTAAAAAATCTTTTACCGGCTCTCCGTTATTTTTAAAAATTGCTTCTATAAAACATTTTTTTTCTTTATCAAGTAACACTGAAGTATCCGCCCGTTCGCCGAGTACAAGGCTTAATGCTCCCATAACAATGCTTTTACCCGCGCCCGTTTCCCCAGTAATAATGTTTAAGTGAGAGGAGAAATGTATTTTGATTGAGTCGATTATTGCATAATTCTGTATGTGTAACTGCTGAAGCATTGTGCAGGCAAATTACAATATTTATAGCTTGCCTTTCCTGTTTTTGGTAGCGGTTTTCTACAAGCTTGACAGATCCCACCTTCCAGTGGGTCCTGCCTATGCGGGACTCCTGGCTAATACTGCCTCCTGTAAAATGTATTCGGAACTTGCACCTATAGCTGACATATGCCTGGCACACACAAAAAAACCGCCTTAAAAAATAAGACGGTTTTGCTTTAAACTAACCAACTCCAAAAATTTTAATCGCGGTCGCGGGCATTGTGTTTTTTCCTGTATATGCTGCGGTTGGCTTTTCTTTCATCTTTTCTTATATGCTTTCTTTCGGCACCTGTTACATGTCCATCTGCACGTGCCTCTTTTTTATCCTGGTGAATATCTTTTTGCTGCATGGCCAGGGTTCTTGTTTCTCCCCTGGTAAGCTCTCCACTTTTTACACCTTGCTTAATGCGTTGCCTTTCGTGGCGGGGTGTTTTTGCAGTTTGTGCGTTTACGCTGGTTAAGCCGAGGCAAAATAAAATAGTAAGTAGCGCGAAAATTTTTGTTTTCATAAAAGTAATTTAATAGTTAAGAATTGTTTCGCGGTATATGACGGAATCATAACCCGATGGTTTAATACCTAAAATCGAATTCGGGGAAATTTTTTTGCAAAAAAATGTTTAGTCTAAAATATCAACATCTGTACAATTCAGCCGGGCGGCTAGTATATTAAAGCTTCTGCGATGGTACTTGCACAGGCCATGTTGCTCAATAGCGGTGCGGTGTTCCCGTGTGCCATACCCCTTATTGCTATGCCATGCATACATTGAATGCCTTGTATGCAAATGTATCATGTAGTCATCACGATATGTTTTCGCCAGTACACTCGCTGCAGCTATGGAGGCATACATTCCATCACCTTTTATAATACAATGATGCGGCATTTTCTTATACGGCTTAAACCGGTTGCCATCTATCAATAAAATTTCCGGCTGCGATTTAAGCTTATTCAATGCGAGATGCATGGCTTTGAAAGATGCCTGTAAAATATTTATGCGATCTATTTCATTGTTACTTACGCTGGCAACAGCATAGGCTATCGCTTCCTTTTCTATAATTGGCCTGAGCATTTCCCGCTCTTCTTTGGTAAGCTGTTTTGAATCGTTCAGTAAAGGATGATAAAAATCTTTGGGTAAAATAACAGCCGCTGCAAACACAGGCCCGGCGAAGCATCCCCGACCTGCTTCATCAAGCCCCGCTTCGTAAAATTTATTATGAAAAAAAGGCAACAGCAATAAAAAATGATTTCGTCAAAAATAAAATAGATGACTCTCAAAACGATAATTATTTTTCAACATACATGTTTAAAAATATTCTTACAAAAATCTTATTTCTTACAAGGTTAACTTTGCAGCTATTTATAGAAAATTGAGCAGAAAAAATGAACTATGAAGCCTGTTATCATTATAGCAAAAAGTAATTCTAAGAATGTTTCCCGTTGGCTTTTTGCAGGAGTAATAATGCTAATGATTCAAATACTGCTTGGCGGTATTACACGGCTTACAGAATCCGGCCTGAGCATTACGGAATGGAATCCCATCACCGGTATTCTCCCACCGTTAAATGTAAACCAGTGGATGGAGGAGTTTAATAAATATAAGACCACAGATCAGTTCCGCTTTATTCATGCTGACTTTTCTTTAAGCGATTTTAAATCTATTTTTTTTTGGGAATGGCTTCATCGCGCCTGGGCAAGGCTAATGGGCGTGGTGTTTTTAGTTGGCTTTTTTTATTTTTTTATAAAAAGACAATTCCGGCAGAACATGATCATTCCATTTATCATCTTGTTTCTGCTGGGAATAATGCAAGGCGCAATCGGCTGGATTATGGTAAAAAGTGGTCTCGTACCTGAGCGAATGTTCGTTGGACATATCCAGCTTGCTACTCATTTTATGGCAGCTTTGTTATTGCTCTGTTATACGCTATGGTTTGCACTTAGCCTTGCCATACCCAAAAGCATGATGACGGTAAATCGCAGCCTTAGCAAATTAAGTTTCGTTGTATTTTCTATTCTTATATTACAACTGATATATGGCGCGTTTATGGCCGGCCTGCATGCAGCAACTGCCGCACCCACATGGCCGGATATTAACGGCCAATGGCTTCCCGATAGCATGTACAGTTTAACTCCGGGCTGGAAAAATTTTATTGACAACAAAATTACCGTCCAGTTTATTCATCGCGGTCTTGCTTACCTGCTTTTGATAACGGTGTTATTTTGGGGATTGAGCGCGTTACGATCTAATGGGAAAGGCTTGTTTAAAAAAACAAGAATGATTCCTGTGGTATTGATCTGCCTGCAGGTAATATTGGGTATAACCACGGTAATACTTTCGCCCTATGGCAATAACCTTGTGTGGTTTGGCGTTGCCCACCAGTTAGTTGCTATTCTCTTTCTTATGTCAATGGTTTTTATGTTGTATATTATCAGATCATCAGCAATACAGGTGCACCAGGCTTAGGTAAACGGCAATCAAAAACGGATATGAAAACATTTTTTCGAAATTTTTATTTCTCGTTTCCCATACAATTGCTGCTGCTCCATTTCAGAAAATTCCAGGTACTGTTGATTTTCTGGTTCATTCTTTTTCTCACAATCACAGGCCACTTTTTAAAAATATTTGGCGCTAATGCTTTGTTTCTCTCACCCGAATATTTGGGAAATGTGAATGCAGGTGGCGCAGCCATTACGGGCATGGCAACGGCTGGGTTTATGATGAGTTGGAATGTTACCACATTTATTTTACACAGTAAGCGTTGCCGTTTTCTTGCAACTACTTCAAAACCATTTTTTAAATATTGCATAAACAATGCGATCATTCCTTTATGTTTTTTACTTGTATATTTTTTTGAAGCATATTCATTCGACCGGCATAATGAGCTGCTATCTCTTTGGCAATTTGTTGTAATTGCCGCGGGCTTTGCCGGTGGCTTTTTTTTGTTAATCGCTGTTTCTTTTATTTATTTTTTTAATGCGGATAAAAGGATTGTAAGAAAATTCAAACCGGGGCTTTCTGACTTCGATGAAAATAAGAACTTTGAAAGCCATGAAGATGCTTTGGCAAACGATAATTTCGGCTTACGTGTAAGCTACTATTTCACCACTTATTTTACTTTAAAAAAAGCCAGGCAAGTCGGTCACTACAGCAAAGATTTTTTGGATACAATTTTTAAGCGGCACCATTTGTCGGCAATGATTACGGTACTGCTGGCGTTTATTTTCATGATCTTTATCGGTTTTTTTCTTGATAATAAAATCTTCCAGGTACCTGCAGCAGCCAGCATCCTGTTGCTTTTCGCAATTTTAAATGCAGTGATAGGAGCGCTTAGCTATTTCCTCAGAAGCTGGAGTATTTTGTTCTTAATCTTACTTTTTACCGTTCTTAATCTTTTATATAAATATGACATCATTGATCCGCGGAATAAGGCTTACGGGTTAAACTATAGCAATGACTTAAGACCTGTTTATTCGCTGAATAAGCTTACGCAACTTGCCTCGCCTGCACAGATAAAGAAGGATAAAGAAAATATGATCACCATATTGAACCACTGGAAAGCCAGGCAGGATGAAGAAAAGCCTTTGATGGTAGTGTTCAATTTCAGCGGAGGCGGAGTAAGAAGCGCCAGCTTTACTATGAACATTTTGCAGCGGCTTGATAGCCTTACACATGGCACAATTATGAAAAATACTTTTCTTATGAGTGGCGCTTCGGGTGGTATGTTAGGTGCTGCTTATTTCAGGGAATTGCAGAGATTAAAATTACATGGAGAAAATATAAACATTGAGGATAGGAAATATGTGGATGACATTTCGAAAGATCTATTGAACCCCGTATTTTCTTCTATGATATCCCGCGACTTACTTTCACCCGCACAGAAGTTTTCGGTTGGCCCTTACCGTTATGTAAAGGACCGCGGCTATGCTTTTGAACAAAAATTAAATGAAAACACACATAATCTGCTTAATAAAAATATAGGCTTTTATAAAGTGGCAGAAAGCAATGCCGAAATCCCATTGATGATATTAAACTCGGTGATTACGCAGGATTTTAAAAAGATGATGATATGCACACAACCTTTGAGTTTTATGATGAAGCCGGAATTTGTTGACAGCACTTCTAACATGTCAGGGCCCGATGCCGTTGACTTTGCGGCGTTATTTAAAAATGAAGACCCGATGAATCTGCGGTTTGTAACGGCTTTAAGAATGAATGCCACCTACCCTTATGTACTTCCAAATGTATGGCTGCCATCAAATCCTGTTATTGATGTAATGGATGCCGGCCTAAGAGACAATTACGGCCAGGAAACAACGCTAAGGTTTATAAATGTTTTTAAAGATTGGATCAATGAAAATACAAGAGGCGTCCTGGTGATACAAGTGCGAAGCAGAAAGAAAGGCTCGTGGGATAATCCTGCAGAAGGCGGGGATATCACCGGCATTTTTACTAAACCATTTACAATGTTGCAAACTAACTGGTTTATGCTGCAGGATTATTTCCAGGATGATGAAATAACATACGCACAAAAAGATTTAGACAGCAATTTGACCCGTGTTTCGTTTATGTACATACCTGAAAAAAAGGAATCCGGCGCTACATTAAATTTCCATTTAACAGCCAGCGAGAAGAAAGAAGTAATGTCTTCGTTAGGCAGAGAAAATAATGTACAGGCTTTTGAACAAGTGAAGCGGGTTTTAAAACATTAGGGTTGAATAAGCCTGAAGGCATTTGGAATTATATTAATATTAAATTCCTTAGCCGTTTCCGCAGGATCTCCATCAATATGCAAAGGGGCAAGCTCTGTATTAAATATTTTAAGTGTGGAAGCCTGGAAATAAAGAACATTTTTATTTAAGAAATCCTTTTCATCCTGGTTGGTTAATGTACCCGCCTTTACCTGTTTTAAAACAGACCAGACCACGTTCAATTTGCCCATCTTTTTCACTATTATTAAATCAACCAAACCATCGTTCAGACTGGCCTTAGGAGCTATAGTAACATTATTTCCAAACTGGTTACTGTTGGCTATACAGATGAAAAACGCATCCGTATTTATCGAGGTATTATTTACCTCTATTACAAATGGATAGGTTGATGCGGATAAAAAATTCTTAAATGATTGCTTTATATAAGTGGTAAGGCCGCGCTTTTTTTGCAGTGAAAAATCGTAAGCTACCTGTGCATCAAAACCAATACCGCAAAGCATACAACTCAGGCGATCATTGATGAGGAAGGCATCAACGCAAGAAGCTTTTCCTTTAAAAATTATTTCAAAAGCCCTGTCAATTGATTTGGGAATTTTCGCCGCGAAAGCCAGCCCGTTTCCAGATCCGAGCGGGATAATTCCAAAATTCACTTTTATATTTAGCAGCGCTGCCACCAGGGGATTGAGGCTGCCATCTCCACCGCAAATAACTATATCGGTGATTTTATCTTCTTTGATTTTATCCCGCAAAAAAGCATAGTTGCCATCTGCAGCCGTCAGGAGCATTTCAAAGGCGACATCGTGGTCATAGCATTTTCTAATGATCTTTCTTTCCAGCCGGAGCTTGCTGCCTGTGCCCGAGATAGGATTTATAAAAAATAATATTTTTCTCCGCATGAATTATTTTAAATGAATTTCTGCAAGCTGTATCATTTTTGAAGGCAGCATCATCTTATCATTTGCAGGGTTTTTAAGTAGCATTAATTTAATAATTGTTTGAGATGATATTTTTTTACAGATAGAAGAAAGATCAATTTTATAAACTCCCGGAGTGCCCGATTCATCCGATGTATAGAGGCTTTCGCCGCTTGTGTCGGTAAGCTCAATTGTTCTCTTATATGCCGCAGATACATTTTTATCATCAATGATCACATCAAAACTACAAATGCCTTTGTAATCGCTTTTGTTTATATCAATCTGCAATGGCTCTTCCCCAATGCTTTTTTTCAGCGTTTCTGTTCCATTTATTTTTGCGCTTAGCATCATTTGAGCACAAAGTTTTTGTTGTAAAAAAAAAAATTAATACAACAGCGATTAATATTTTTATTTTCTTCATTTTACATACATTAACTATATCCGGTCGTTCTAAAACAATTTTTTCTTTTACACTAAAGCCCGGGTTCGCCGACCTTTATTTCTTCTGTGTGTTCATTTAACGCTTTCCACAATACATCTTTTAATTCCACCAGCCCTTTATTTGTAATTGATGAAATAAAAAGATGTTCAATATGTTTCGGCAATTCCTTTTCAATGGCTTCTTTTAATTCATCGTCAAGCATATCGCTTTTGCTTATCGCGATTATAAATTTTTTATCAAGTAATTCAGGATTGTATTCTCTTAATTCGTTTTGTAAAATTTCAAATTCTGCATTGTGATCATTGCTATCTGCCGGTATCACAAACAGCAACACAGGGTTACGTTCGATGTGCCTTAGGAACCTGTACCCAAGCCCTTTTCCTTCGGCGGCACCTTCAATTATCCCGGGAAGATCCGCTACGCAAAAACTTTTATTTTCGCGATAGGCAACCATGCCAAGTTGTGGCGTTAAAGTAGTGAAAGCATAATCGGCAATCTTTGGTGTAGCTGCGGTTATCACTGAAAGCAAGGTCGATTTTCCCGCATTGGGGAAACCTACCAAACCTACGTCAGCCAATACTTTCAGCTCCATTACCTTCCATCCCTCCTCACCCGGTTCGCCAGGCTGGGCGTGTGTCGGCGCCTGGTTTGTCGGTGTTGCAAAATGCGAATTGCCCTGGCCACCCCGTCCGCCTTTCATTAAAATAATTTCCTGGCCATCTTCTAAAATCTCTGCCTCCAGGTTTCCTGTTTCTTCATCTCTCGCGATAGTACCTAAAGGCACATCTATATAAATATCTTTTCCATCTTTACCGGTGCTGTTATTTTTACTTCCATTAGTCCCATCTTCTGCAAGTATATTTTTAAAATACCGCAGGTGGAGTAAAGTCCAAAGGTTCTTATTGCCCCTCATAATTATATGAGCGCCCCTGCCACCATCGCCGCCATCCGGGCCACCAAAGGCTGTAAGCTTATTCCGCATAAAATGCCTGCTACCTGCGCCTCCATGTCCACTTCTACAAAAGACCTTTATCAGGTCTATAAAATTTGTTCTTTCCATTGCGGTAAAGGTCGGTAAGTTTTTTTTAGGAATTATTTTTGCAAAGAGATACAAAAAAGATTATGTCCAAAATACTAACGATGATTCTTTTTATTTCATTGATGATGTCGTGCGCCGCAAATAAAAAAATGCAAACGCCAAATGAAACTACTTCGGAAAATGCAATACCGGCGTGCCTTCAATCAGTAATTAACACCATGGCCTCCGAGCCCAATGGTTCACCCCAATCTGTTTCCCGTTACTCTTATAAAAATCAAACTGTATATTATTTAGTATCGCCTTGTTGTGATAAATACAATATTGTTTATGACAGCGCCTGCAATATTTTAGGATATCCTGATGGTGGTTTTACCGGCAAGGGCGATGGGAAGATGGTGGATTTTGCGCAGGAGGCAAGCGACAAACAAGTAGTTTGGGAAAAGCAATAAGTTTCTTAGCCATTTGCCTTTGATTCATTCCAGGTCTTATATTCTATTTCACTGCTCTTAATATATTCCTCCGGCATCTCCCGCAGCGGCTCACAAGCTTTCCACTCGTTTTGCATATCAGCAACAAGTTGCTGGTAGATTTTAGTGCCTTCTGTTTTCCATTCAATCATTTCATCACTTACCTGTTTTACAATTTTTGCAGGGTTGCCAACAAGAACGCTTCGTGCCGGAATCTTTTCATCAGCTTTTATAAAACTCAAGGCACCTAAAATGCATTCATCACCAAGATCAACATTGTCCATTATCACAGCATTCATTCCTACCAAACAATTTCTTCCAATGGTACTTCCGTGTATAATAGCGCCATGGCCGATGTGCGCATTTTCTTTTAATAAAACGGTGATGCCAGGAAACATGTGTATTGTACAATTTTCCTGCACGTTACAACCATCTTCAATTATTATTTTTCCGAAATCGCCTCGTAGCGCCGCACCCGGGCCGACGTAAACATTTTTTCCAATAATAACATTGCCTGTTATTGTAGCCAGCGGGTGAATAAAGGCCGATTCGTGCACAACGGGTTTTATCCCTTTAAATTCATAACACGCCATATTTATAAATTAAGGTATTCAATTATGTATTTCACAAAGTGGGTTTTCATCGCAATAAAAAGCAAATTATAGCAGCAATGAATTAATTTTGCCTCCTCAAAAAAGAAAATTTCATTTGAAATTTTTAACCGTTTTAAATCGAAATTGAAAGATTATGAAGATACTGAATGTAATAATTAAATACCGGCTGCTGTTAGGTGTTTTCTTCCTGCTGTTTGCTATAGTTGTGAATATTGAAACCAGTTTCTGGCCTTCGTTCATTTTATATTTTATTGCGCTTGTCTTAGTTGTAGGGCATTTTCTTTTCGGGCCGATGCGATTAATACAAGGTTATATGGAAGCCGGGGATATGGTGGGTGCGCAAAAAGTAATTGATTCAATCTGGTTTCCAGCTTTGTTGATTAAGCCTGTTCGCTCCGTGTATTTTACTTTGAAAGGAAACCTTGCGATGGTAAATGAAGACTATGTAAACGCTGAGGCGCATATGAAAAAAAGCCTTAGCCTTGGTATGCCGATGAAAGAGGCCGAAGGCGCCAATCAACTTCAGTTGGGGATGCTTTCTATGCAAAAAGGAAATATAAAAGAAGCGGAAAAATATATTCGCCAGGCAATACGTTCGGGCCTGCCCGATAAAGAAAATCAAGCTGCTGCTTATTTACAGCTCTCATCTATCATGATCAACAAAAGAGAATTCCGGGCTGCTAAAGAATATTTTAGAAAAGTAAAGGCTTGCAAACCCACTACTCCGCAGATCGTGGACCAGGTAAAGCAAATGGAAAAATATATTACGAGGATGCCGGGGTAGGGGCCTTATCCCAACCTCCCGATGAATCGGGACAGGCTTTCTCCAGAGGAGAAGGAACTAATTTAGACCTCACCCCAACCTCCAGATGAATCGGGGAGAACTAATTTACCAGTAACATTTGTTGAATAAAAAAGGCGACCAATAGATCGCCTTTTCTGAGCCTCATCCCAACCCTTCTCCGAAGGAGAAGGAACTAACTTATTAAAAAGATTCTAAAATAAAATAGCGATAAATTACAATCGCCCAATCACGGTCCCTCTCCTTTGGAGAGGGGGTTGGGGGGTGAGGCCAATTTCCTAAGCCGGTGTCTTACTCATCTCTTCTCTTTCCCAAAAACGGTGTTGGGCAATTGCATCAATAAATGCATTTGCAGTTTTTGAATCAAAGTTTTTATTGGTAATAATGCCAAGTTTCGCAAGAGAAGTATCGCCTCCATCTTCTGCGTTTATTTTTACTCCTGCATCGGTTGAGTTTATGAGATCCACACCTTCTGCTGTTGCTGCAATTGCCTTACAATGCCTGTAGGCTTCATTAATAAATAGTATTGCCTCAGGTTTATTTATTAAGGCATTTACACTATCGGTTCCGCCGGGAACAAATACTGCGTCAAACAAAACAGAGGAAGAGCCAAGAAATGCCTGGTCGGCTTTTATGTCTTTGCCATCAGCGCCTTTAAATGTTCCCAATTTCATAGATACAATTTTCGTCATAGCACCTTTCGCTTCAAGGGCTGACTTCATTTTCATCAATGAATCATCTGCACCCGTTGTTGCAAGAATGGCTACCATTCTGGTTTTGATGGTAGTCTTAATTGTGTTTGCCATACTTAAAGCCGGGGAAGTTTCTACATTTTGCTGTATAAAAACCGGTTGCACATCCCTGGGTTTTGTGTCAGCTCCATAGCTTTGATTAATTGGTTGCTCCGGTTTTGCAGGCACTTTCAAACCAAGATTATCGGCGACTTTTGCTGCAAGATCACCATCAATTTGCGTAAGCAACCCAACTACACGCATCCTTACCGCTTCGGTATCGCAATGACCAAGCTCAAAGCTTAACGCATTTACGATGTGATTTTGTTCAGGCACGTTTTGACTCACATAAAATAATCTTGCCTGCGAAAAATGATCATGGAAACTTTTGCTTCTTGCTCTTACTTTCTTTGCATCAATTCTTTCTGCATAAGAAGTAAATCCACCTTCTGACATCTTTGCCTGCGCAGGAAAACCGCCGCCCAGCGAATTGGGCTGGTAAGCAATCTTGCCTTTGTTGATTTGCTGGCGCATGTGTCCATCACGTTGATTATTGTGAACCGTATTAAGAGAACGGTTAATAGGGATTTCATTAAAATTAGGACTGCCTAATCTTGACAATTGTGTATCAGTATAAGAAAACAACCGGCCCTGCAATAAAGGATCATTTGTAAAATCTATGCCCGGTACAAGATGCCCCGGGTGAAAGGCAACCTGTTCGGTTTCTGCAAAGAAATTATCAGGATTTCTATTGAGCGTCATTTTACCAATCCGCATCACCGGAACTTCCTCTTCGGGAATGAGTTTAGTGGGATCAAGCAGGTCGAAAGGATATTTAAATTCATCTCTCTCAGGAACTATTTGCACACCAAATTCCCACTCAGGATAAGCGCCATTTTCTATCGCTTCATATAAATCGCGGCGATGAAAATCGGGGTCTTTACCGTTTATTTTTAATGCTTCATCCCAGCTTACAGAGTGTACACCCAACAGGGGTTTCCAATGAAATTTTACGAAGCTGGCTTTGCCTTGCGCATTTATAAAACGGAAAGTATGAATACCAAAACCTTCCATCATGCGCAAACTCCGTGGTATGGCCCTGTCGCTCATTGCCCACATAATCATATGCATGGATTCAGGCATCAGCGAAATGAAATCCCAGAATGTATCATGTGCAGATTGTGCCTGCGGAATTTCATTGTGCGGCTCCGGCTTTACGGCATGTATAAGGTCGGGAAATTTTATAGCATCCTGGATAAAAAATACAGGCATATTATTGCCGACTAAATCATAATTGCCTTCCTCAGTATAAAACTTTACAGAGAAGCCACGTACATCACGGGCAAGATCAGGAGAGCCCCGGAAACCCGCCACAGTTGAGAATCTTACAAAGACAGGCGTCTGTATTGAAGGGTCTTGCAGAAATCCGGCCTTCGTATATTTTGCCATAGATTCATACACCTGGAAATATCCGTGCGCTGCAGAACCACGTGCATGCACTATGCGCTCGGGAATTCTTTCATGGTCAAAGTGAGTAATTTTTTCGCGAAGGATAAAATCTTCCAGAAGAGTGCCGCCTCTTTCACCTGCTTTTAATGAGTTTTGATTGTCATTAATTTTAAGACCCTGGTCGGTAGTGAGAAACTGGCCTGTTCCGTCTTCAGTATGGGGGGCGAGGTTTTCAGATTTCTTATCAGCTACCGGCTGATTTTTAGAAGTGCTTTTAGCCATAGTGTTATAATTATTTAATGTTGATTATTTTAGTTGCCTAAAATTTCTGCTGAATTGATTGGTTATTTCGTACTGGCAACAAAAATTTAACCAGAAATATTTTCCCCAATCTGAATAGCCTGAAACAAAATACGATTACTACGCAGCGTGATTATTGGAATATCTCTTAAATAAAATATTAACTGTGGGTAAATAAAAATGACAATAACTCACTAAAGTTTTTGAATAAATTGTAGTGCAATTTTCTCACTGCTTATGTGATTGAAGTAATCTTTTTTCTTTTAGCAGAAAGCATTTCGGATGGAACTGATTTACATATTTCTTCTTTCAACACATCAATGATACGTTGCTTTACAAAATGACGATAAGTTACAATGCTTATCTCACGCACGGGAACTTGCGGTTTAAAATGTCTTACATTTTTCATGTCTTCATCATTCAATTCTTTTAGGGCAAGCTCGGGCAAAATGGTAATACCATTATTAAAATCAACAATCTTTTTAAGCGTTTCAATACTGCCGGCTTCATATTCAAGGTTACTGGTTTCCAGTTCCTTTTTTCGCAATCCACAAAGATTCAAAACCTGCGAACGCAAACAGTGGCCTTCTTCAAGCAGCCACAAATGATTCGTATCAATATCGCCGGGCAGCAAAAATTTTTTCTTCATCAGCGTCTCATTTTTTGATGCATACACTACAAATTGCTCATAATACAAAAGCTGTTCGTTTAAAGAATCATTGTTTAAAGGCGTTGCAAGAATGCCTGCATCAAGATGGTGGTTTCTAAGTTTATCAATTATTTGCTGCGTGGTAAGCTCTGTAATCTTTATTTTAAGCAAAGGATATTTCTTCAAAAATAAATTGAGAAATAACGGCAAAAGATAAGGAGCAACAGTGGGAATAATTCCAAGCTTCAATTCACCTTTAATCTGTCCTTTAAGGTCCTCAACAATTACCTTCATACGATTAGTTTCCTGCAAAATTATTTTGGCCTGATTTATTACCAGTTCTCCGGCCTCAGTAGGAACCACTGGTTGCTTGCTCCTGTCGAATATTTTTACATCCAGCTCATCTTCGAGTTTCTGAATCATCATGCTGAGTGTAGGTTGTGTTACAAAACATTTTTCAGCGGCTTTAGCAAAGTGTCTATGGGTATCAACAGCAAGCACGTATGTAAGTTGTTGTATATTCAATCCGATAGGTTTTATCTATGTGAAGGTAAATATTATCAATTTGCATTATCAGGTTTAATGTTGTTTAATCAGCCGCTGCTACGCATTAAACATTTATGTACATTCGTTCTATAAATAATCCAAAATCAATGAAGGAACGATTTTACTCGCTTGATGTTTTTCGCGGGGCTACGGTTTGCCTGATGATAATGGTAAACAATCCCGGAAGCTGGGAACATATTTATGCACCGCTTGATCACTCTCCGTGGCATGGCGTTACGCCAACTGATCTTGTGTTTCCATTTTTTCTTTTTGCTGTGGGCAATGCATTAGCATTTGTAATGCCAAGGCTTGAAGTTGCGGGGCCTTCGGTATTTTGGAAAAAAATAATTAAGAGGACTATAACCATTTTTCTAATCGGCCTTTTTCTCAACTGGATGCCTTTTGTGAAATGGGACAATGATCATATTGTTTTTAAGCAGTGGAGTTATATTGATGCTAACGGATTGCCTGCGGGTGTAAGAATTCTTGGTGTACTGCAACGCATCGCTTTAGCTTACTTTTTTGCCTCCATCATTATTTATTTTTTTAAAATCCGAGGAGCATTTGTTGCAGCCGGTGTAATCCTCTTAGGCTACTGGTTTTTATGTGTAGCAGGCAATCCTGCAGACCCTTTCAGCCTATCCGGATGGTTCGGAACCAATGTAGACAAAGCAATTCTTGGAGATGCACATATGTATCATGGTGAAATCCGGGATGGTCATGCAGTGGTATTTGACCCGGAAGGTTTCATGAGTTTGTTCGGCTCAATCGTGCAGGTGATCTTTGGATATTTGTGTGGCGACTACATCGTTAAAAAAGGAAAAACTGCAGAAATGGTGAATGGATTATTTGTGGCAGGCGCCGTATTTCTTTTTGCGGGATATGCATGGGATATGGTTTTCCCGCTTAATAAAAAAATTTGGACGAGCTCGTATACTGTTTTTACGACCGGCCTCGCCATGGTTATTCTTGCGGTAATGCTATACATGATTGAGTTTAAAAAACATACCGGTTGGTGGAGCAAGTTCTTTGATGTATTTGGTAAAAATCCATTGTTCATTTTTATGCTGAGCGGCATATTGCCACGGCTTCTTGGATTAATAAGAATTCCCGGGGGAATGGATGCCGCGGGAAAACAAATTTATCTTTCTCCATTCGGCTGGTTCTACGAGCATATTTGCAGACCTTTGTTCCCTTCTAATTTAAATAATGGGTCATTGTTGTACGCACTTTGCATGATCACTTTTTACTGGCTAATCGTGTGGTGGATGGATAAGAAGAAAATTTATGTGAAAGTATAAAAGGTGTCTGGCCACTGAGATGTCCTGGCAGCTACAAAATTTTAATTCTATATGCTGTCTTAAAAAGCGCAGACTCCCCCGGTTCCAATGTTATAAATCCCATTCCATTATTAAAGGCGTCTGGTGCGCCGCTGATATTTTCTATTGCAATGCTGTTGCGGTGGGGTGGAGTATAAATTTGCAAGTAGGGATAAGAATGATCGGGATATAATTCTACTTCTATCCCTTTATCACGATTTCTTAAAACGCATAAAGGTTGGGAGGAATCTAAGCTTAATGTAAAGCAGTTATCAAGAAAAGTGTCCCCAATTTTTTTTAAGGCAACAAACTCCGAATAGGGAATAAGTTTTTTTGTAGGAATTAATTCTTTATCAAATTCAACCATTTCATGCGATTGAAATTCCAATTGCAGGTTATCTATTTTGTCTCCTAAAGTAAAGTATGGGTGCCAGCCATCCTGCATAGGAATCAGCCCTTTATCTTTATTAATGCACTCAGTCGTTACCGTTAGTTTGTTATCTTTTTCCAACTGCCATGTTACGATGCAATCATAATTAAACGGATAGCCTTTGTCATCTGCCCTATACTTATACGTCATAGTTACAGATGCATACATTTCATTTGCACTTTCACCGGTTACAATAAATTCTTTATCAAACAATTCGCCGTGTATGGCATTTTCTTCCAAATAAAACTTTTCAATTGCATAATCCTTCTTTCCAAAATGATACTTGCCTTTATTAAGCCTGCAAACAAACGGCGAAAGCTTGCTTCCTAAAAAACCTTTCGAAGTAACATTTTCTTTGAAATCATCTTCGCTTATGTAGCTATCTATTACGTTTACACGCTCGCCTTTATTTTCTGCGGCAAATGCGTGGAGGATGGCTCCACAGAAGGGAAGTATTTCAGCTATTGTTCCGGAATTTTCGTCTTTTAGAATAACTTTTCTAAAACCGTTTTCTTCTTTTTTTTGTATTGAAAACATAATTTTTTCAAGTTACAAAATCTGAAATTAATCCGATTCCAAAATTTTCATAACTACTTTTTCTTCTGGTGTCAGGCCGTTCTTTTCATTTTTCTTTTCAAGTTCATCAAGTTCTTCATTATATCTCTCAAGCTTTCTGCTTTCGTACAGCGACAATATCAATGGATGCACATAATATTTTTTGCAAACTGTTCTTGTATTTCCGAGATGTTCAGAAACTATATCAAGCGCTTCAACCATTCTCCGCTTAGTTTCCGTTTTAGTCTCGCAACAACCAATTGATCGTAACGCAAGAAAGGCCTGTACAGTACCCGACCATGTCCGGAAATCTTTTGCAGTAAAATCTCCACTGCTTATTTCTCTTATATAATTATTTACCAGGCCGGAATCTATTGAATGCCTTTGGTCTTCTTCATCATAGAACTGGAATAATTCTTTACCGGGTACATCACGGCATTTTTTAATAACCCCAGCCAGTTTTTTATTTTTTAACTGGATGCTGTGGCTAACACCTTTCTTTCCTACAAAATCAAAGCTTACCGAGCTCCCATTAAATTTTACATGCTTATCCTTTAAAGTAGTAAGGCCGTAGGATCCGTAAGCTTTTTCATAAAAACTATTTCCAACCCTTATGTTAGTACGCTCCATAAGTGCTACGACAGCTGCCAATACTTTATTAAGTGGTAAACCATCTTTCTTCAAATCTTTTTCAAGCCGCTGTCTTACGTCGGGAAGTACTTTTCCAAAATCTATAAGCCTGTAATATTTTGTATGATTGCGCAACGAATTCCAATGCGGATGATATTTATATTGCTTACGATTTTTTGTATCATAACCCGTTGCCTGTAAGTGGCCGTTTTCTTTTTTACAAATCCAAACATTTGTCCAGGCTGGCGGAAGAACAAGATGTTTTATCCTCAATAATTCTTCATCATCTTTTATTGGCTTTCCATTAAAATAATATTCAAATTTTTCGCCTTTCTTTTTTCTTTCAATACCTAGATCTTTATCGGTAACATAAACCAGGTTGGCAGCTCTTGCTGTTTTCTCTTCATCTTTTATTATACTCCTTAATTTCCTTTTCGAAAATTTTGGAACTTCAACGTCAGTGGCACTCATTTTATTTTTTTATCTGTTAAGAGAAGAAAGTTTTGAATATTTAAATTGACAGATTCCTGTTTTCAAAAAAGTTCAGCGGGTTTTTAAAATTGTTTGGGAATAGGAAAATTGAACGCTCACAGGTTGAGGAAATAATTCTACAAAAAACTTTATATAAAAAAAGCAGGCTCACGGAGCCTGCTAAGTGTAGAGATAAGAATGTATTATTCATCGGTTTCAGTAGCTGTTAAAAAATCTGCCTCTCCTGCAGTATTGTTTATTATTTTTTCATCATCATTTACATCCTCGCCGTCTTTATGTTTCTTTCCACTTCTGGCTGCCATATGCAATTGTGTATCTGTACCAGCCGACGGGCTTGACGGATTTCGTGACGTACTTGTTTCAGAGCCTAACTCTTCGCTTCCCTGCGATGGCTGTGATATATTTCTTGTATCTGACATAAAAATTTTTTTTTAATTATTAATAAAAAATTGCATAGAAAATTATGCCAATATTATTTTTAATCGAACAAAATTCTTTGCAGTGAATTGATATTATTTTTGCACATGAACTATTTAGCTCATGCATTTCTTTCTTTCCAGGAACAAGGCATTCTCACCGGGAATATGATTAGTGATTTTGTAAAAGGGAAAAGACAATATGATTATCCCCACCATATTCAAAAGGGAATTCAATTACATAGGTATATTGATACATTTACCGATTGCCATGCTGCAACAGCAAAAGCAAAAAGCTTTTTCCGAAAGGATTATCGTTTGTATTCCGGGGCATTTGTTGATGTAGTCTATGATCACTTTCTCGCGTGCGATGCTCTCCAATATATTAAGTACGATGGCCTTGAAAATTTTACAATAAGTGTTTATGCTTCACTGGAAAAAGATTTTGAATTTTTTCCTGCCGGCTTTCAACGAATATTTCCCTACATGAAAACACAAAACTGGTTGTATAACTATCGCTTGAGAGATGGAATAAGAAGAGGTTTTGAAGGGCTCGCTTACAGGGCAGCTTACCTTAACGAGTCTGCTGTTGCCTATGAACTATTCAACCAACATTATGACGAACTCAAAACCTGTTATGAAGCATTTTTTCCCGAAGTAAAGAAATTTGCTGTCAGCAGCCTAAGCAACCTTCTGCCTGATTAAATCCATCTATATTTGTAAATTATGAAAATTATGAAAAAATTATTTGCAGTTCTTGTGCTATTTATCTCAATGTCTGTATCTGCTCAAATGAATGCATCGCAGCTACCTCCACTAGACAAATCACCAATGGATATGAGTTATTATCCCTCCAATTATCCGATATTAAAAATACAGGATAAGGTAACTGAACCACTTGTGATGCGTATTATTTACAGCAGGCCCCAACTCAATGGACGTAGGGTTTTTGGCGAACTACAGGAGTATGGAAATGTGTGGAGGCTTGGTGCAAACGAAGCAACAGAAATGGAATTTTTTAAAGATGTAAAAATAGATGGCAGGAAAATAAAAAAAGGACGTTACACAGTTTACGCAGTTCCCTATTCCGACAAGTGGACTTTTATTATAAACAAAGAAACAGATATTTGGGGGAGCTTCAAATATGAACAATCGAAAGACATTTTTCGTGTAGACCTGCCTGTTATTAAAAACCCTGTAACGGAAGCAATGACAATTGTTTTTGATAAGACAACAAAAGGTGCAGATATGGATATATTTTGGGATGATGTAAAGGTTACGCTGCCAATAGAATTTTAAATAGTGTATCGCAGAAAAAATCTAAAATTTATACCCTTACTCAATATTGATCATTAACTCATCCTTGCTTCTATTTTACCTGAAGCATTGGAAAAATCTAAATCATTTGAAACTCGCAACTAAATTAATCCACGCCGGTGTGCATCCGGATCCTTCTACCGGCGCCATTATGACGCCCATTTATCAAACTTCTACTTATGTGCAGGATAGTCCCGGAAATCACAAGGGGTATGAATATGCAAGAACGCAGAACCCTACCAGGCATGCGTTGCAAAATGCATTGGCAGCTATTGAAAATGGCAGATACGGTTTATGTTTCGCCAGTGGCTCAGCCGCAACTGATGCAGTCATCAAACTTTTAAACCCGGGAGATGAGGTGATAGCCGCCAATGATATGTATGGCGGCACGTATAGGATGTTTACTAAAATCTTTGAAAAGTATGGCTTGAAATTTCACTTCATCAATATGCAGGATGCTTCTGAAATTAATAAGTACATAAATAAAAACACCAAACTCATCTGGACAGAAACGCCGACTAACCCGATGATGAACATTACTGATATAGAAGCCGTTTCCAAAATAGCAAAAGCGCATGGAGTAATAGTATGCGTTGACAATACATTTGCATCTCCGTATTTACAAAATCCTCTGAACCAGGGAGCTGACATTGTTTTGCATTCGGCTACAAAATATTTAGGCGGTCATAGCGATGTGGTGCATGGATGCCTGATCATGAACGACGAAACGTTAAACGAAAGGCTTGCTTTTATACAAAACAGCACCGGCGCGGTGCCTGGCCCGCAAGATTGTTTCCTCGTTCTAAGAGGATTAAAAACCCTGCACGTGCGTATGCAAAGGCATTGCGAGAATGGCGAACGAATTGCTCTATGGCTTAAAAAAAATCCCAAAGTTGACAAAGTCTTTTGGTGCGGCCTGGAAGAACATCCCAATTATGATATAGCCAAAAAACAAATGCGCGGCTTTGGTGGCATGATGAGTTTTACGTTAAAAGACGATAGTATAGAAGCCGCAATGAAAGTGCTTTCCAACACGAAGCTTTTTTCATTGGCTGAAAGCCTTGGCGGTGTTGAAAGCCTGATTGGGCACCCCGCAAGCATGACGCATGCAAGTATTCCTTTAGAAGAAAGATTGAAAACCGGTTTGGTGCATTCTTTAATAAGATTGAGTGTAGGTATAGAAGATGCAGATGATTTAATTGAAGATTTACAAATGGCAATTGGATAAATATTTTTGTAAATTGTAAAAAAGAAAAAATGGCCTACAATAAAGAAGAACTCATGAACTTGCCTGTTGAGGAAAAATTGGAATTAGTGGAGGCACTATGGGATCGCATTGATGATGACCTGTTGCCAGTGACACAAGAAGAAATCGCTTTCGCTGAAGAGCGCCTGCAATTACATAATCAAAATCCGGCGGGAGGAATGAGTTGGGGAGAATTAAAAAAGAAAATTCAGGAGCGCTATGGCTTTTGAAATTTTAATCGAGACCTATATTTTTAGAAGTTCAGTTGAATGAATAATAAGATTACTGATATCCAAAGCCTAAAATCTTTTCTTGATAAAAAAGTAATCCAGTTTAATAATCCAGCTTTCATTAAAGACGATCCCGTTAGCATCCCGCATTTATTTTCAAAAAAACAAGATATAGAAATCGCTGGTTTCTTTGCCGCAACATTTGCATGGGGACTAAGGAAGACAATTATTAATAATTGTAAGAAGCTTATGGAATTAATGGACAATGCCCCATACGATTTTTGCATTAATCACCAGGATCATGATCTTAAAAGATTCATTGGTTTCTGTCATCGCACTTTTAACGACACTGATCTCCTCTATTTTATTTCCTTTTTCAAATTTCATTATTCAAAAAACCAGAGCCTTGAAAATGCATTCCTGAACAAACAATCACTTGCCCGGGCTAATAAAATAGAAGCGGCGCTAAATTATTTTTACTCATATTTTTTTTCATTAGAAGATGTGCCGCAAAGAACAAAAAAGCATGTTGCCACACCCGGCAAAAATTCTAGCTGTAAACGGTTAAACATGTTCCTGCGATGGATGGTAAGGAATGATGGCGAAGGCGTTGATTTTGGAATTTGGAAAAAAATATCACCGGCCGAATTAATTTGTCCTGTAGATGTTCATGTAGCAAGGGTTGCGCGACAATTCAATTTATTAAAAAGAAAACAAGTTGATTGGCTGGCAGCTATTGAGCTAACAAAACAGTTGCAGGCATTTGATAAATCTGATCCTGTAAAATATGATTTTGCTTTATTTGGATTAGGTGTTTTAGAAAAATATTAAAATGGACTCTTCAAACGATATTGTTGCCGAAAAACTTTTTGCGCTTGCCAATACCCTGAATGCAGAAAATACAGCACAGCTCAAAGAACAACTAACAGCTTATATAAATGATCTTATCATAAAAGACTTTCCCTCTTTGGTGCAGCTTCTTTACAGGATTGATGTGGATGAAAAAAAACTAAAAAATATCTTACAGAAACAGCAACATACGGATGCAGCAATAGTTATATCGGAACTTATTATAGAGAGGCAGATGCGAAAAAAAGAAATGAAACAGCGATTTAAAAAACCTGGCGATACCAGTGAAGATGAACTTTGGTAGTGTATTCTATTTATTAAAATTATTGTATTAATACACAAAATGTATATCGAAAAAATTAGTCCTGTGAAGCTAAAGCTTAGTGCATCAACCCTTTTGCCGCTTCCGTCTCGTCGTTCTCTTTGCTGAGATCAAAATTTGTCCCGAATATCCAGTCCCAAAAATGCGTACTTACTCCAAAGCCAAGTGCGTCGCTTTTGTAATGATGAAGATGATGATTACGCCAAATAGGTTTCATCCATTTGAACGGGGGATGCCAGGCGTGAATAGCATAATGCATACTGCCATAAACCAGGTACCCCAATAGAAAACCCGGAAAAAAAATAAAAGAAAAGTCGCCAATGATTAAATAAAAGACTGAAAAAACAATGCAAGACATCATGATACTTGGGACAGGCGGCATAAACAAACGCTGGCGGTCGCGTGGAAATTCGTGGTGATTCCCATGCATCACGTAGGTAATTTTTTGTGCCCAGGGGTTATCGCTTATCCAATGAAATACGAAGCGGTGCATTATATATTCAAAGAACGTCCAAAAAAATATACCGCTTAAAAAAAACAAAATGGTCTGCCAGGAAGTGACAAAACTTTTCTCCAACGCATAGTAAGGAAGTAAAATTATCACCGGCAAATAAATACCCAAAATTACAAGTGGATGAGTTTTTGTAAGATACTCCACGTACTGATTTTTGAAGATTTGCGCCTGCCCTTTATTATGAATTTTTTCGAATTTCATATGCACATATTCTTTTGCAAAAATAAATAAATATTAAATAAATTGATATGTACGTAAGCAAAGTTAACGTGCATTGCACAACAAGAATCCAAGGCTACGCTTCAAAATAAATACAATTAACTTGCGCCTTCACTGAAAATTTTATCAATGAAATTAGTTTCTTATTTAAATGATGATCATGCACAACTGGCTTTCCTGGTAGATGGCATGCTGTACGACAGTGACCGGCTGCACCCTGAATTACCAGTTACTATGACAATGTTTTTAAACTTTTGGGAAGATGTTTTTCCGTTGGCACATTCCATCAACCGCTCTTTGGTAGAAGGCAATAAAAAATTTACCGGCATAGCTGTTGAAAATGTTCAAATACTTGCGCCTGTACCCCACCCTACAAGTTGCCGCGATGCCTATGCTTTCAGGCAGCATGTTGCCTCAGCGAGACGTAACCGGAAGGCAGAAATGATTCCTGAATACGATCAATTTCCCATTTTTTATTTTACAAATCATAATAGCATTCAAGGGCCTGGAGAAATTGTGTGCATGCCTGATCATTTTCATAAGCTTGATTTTGAGTTGGAAGCTGCAATCGTGATTTGTAAGCCCGGAAAAAATATAAAAGCGGAAGAGGCTGATGAATACATTGGTGGCTATATGATCATGAATGATGTAAGCGCCCGTGGCTTACAAATGGAGGAAATGAAACTGAATCTTGGACCTGCAAAGGGAAAAGATTTCTCAACGGTGATTGGCCCTATGCTGGTAACACCAGATGAATTAGAAGGTTTTAAAATTGACGCAAAAGAGTATCATACCGGTAACGCATACTCGCTCACGATGAAATGTTGGGTAAATGGTGTGCAGGTAAGTGAAGGGAATCTTGGAGATATGGATTGGACATTTGCTGAAATTATTGAGCGGGCAAGCTATGGAGTACAATTATATCCCGGCGATGTTATAGGCAGCGGCACTGTAGGAACCGGCTGTTTTCTTGAGCTGAACGGAACTGGAAAGTTGACTGATCCGGATTATAAAGAACAATGGCTGCAGGAAGGTGATGAAGTTGAAATGGAAATAGAAGGCCTTGGAAAACTAACGAATACAATTGCAAAAGATGAAAGCGATTTCTCGATTCTTGATTTGAAAAAAAATATTAAGGCGTAATGTTTAAGACCATTCTTCTAAAAGATATTTCAACAGTTGAGGTCTCTAATTTTCTTCATTATGCCATTGCGCCGCGGCCGATATGCTTTGCAAGTACAATAGACAAAAAAGGAAATGTAAACCTTAGCCCCTTTAGTTTCTTTAATTTATTCAGTACAAACCCTCCGGTTATTATTTTCTCGCCGGCCCGCAGGGTACGTGATAATACTACCAAACATACTTTGCAAAATATACTCGAAGTGCCTGAAGTGGTGGTAAACATTGTAAGCTACGATATGGTGCAGCAGGTAAGCCTGAGTAGCTGCGAATATCCAACCGGGACAGATGAATTTATAAAAGCAGGTTTTACAAAGGAGCCATCACAAATGATTGCTCCGCCAAGAGTGAAAGAAAGTCCCGTGCAAATGGAATGCAAGGTGCTTGAAGTAAAGTCTTTGGGTGAAAAAGGCGGAGCAGGTAATTTAGTAATTGCTGAAATTATCATGATACATATCAACGAAGATATTCTTGGAAATGATGGTAAAATTGATCAGCAAAAACTTGATCTTGCTGCACGGCTTGGTGGAAACTGGTATGCGAGAGTTAACGCAACAAATACCTTTGAAGTAAAGAAACCAAACATGGAACAGGGAATAGGAATTGATTCGCTTCCTGCTTCAATTAAGAGTAGTAAAATTTTAACCGGCAATCATCTTGGTCAATTGGCAAATGTACATGAGCTGCCCTTTGTGGAGCCTTCATTTGAAGATGACAAACTGAAAAATATTTTTCAATATTATTCCATTGAACCGGAAGAAATGGAAAAGGAATTGCACTTACATGCAGCAGACTTGCTTAATGAGGGAAAAGTGAATGAAGCCTGGCAGGTGCTATTGGCTTTGGCTTAAAAATTTTTTGATCATGGCAACATTTAAAATTCTTCCAAATTATACTTACGCCGATTATTGCAACTGGGAAGGCAGGTGGGAAGTTATTGACGGGATACCTTTTGCGATGAGCCCAACTCCATCTATAAGGCATCAATGGATAAAAACAAACTTGCTAAGCGAATTTGTTGTCTCTATCAAAAAATCAGGAGACAAAAATTTAAAAGTGTATCCATCAATAGACTTCATAATAGAAGATCATACAATCGTCCAACCTGGCTGTTCAATAGTTTATGGGCCAACTAAAGAAAAGTTTCTCGATTTTGCTCCTTCTTTAGTTGCAGAGGTTTTGTCTGAGAACACATTATTAAAAGATCGCCACACAAAATTTTCTTTGTATGAAAATTTTGCAATTCAATACTATATGATTGTAGATGCAGATAATGAATCCGTAGAAATTTATTCTCTGCAAAATTCAAAATATGTTCTCCAACAACATTCTCCTGATATACCCTTCAACTTTTCTTTTGAAGATAATTGCGAAATAGAATTATTAATAAAAAACATCTGGGAATAATCTTCTTTTAACGTTTTTTATCATTCTTCCGGTGAGGGCATTTGTAATTTTAAGTATGAGAAGTCTATTTATTTTTTTACTGCTGTTGCCTGCCTCCCTTTTTTCTCAAACCAGTTATCAATATAAAAATCTTGCGCTTGAAGGTGGTGGTGTGCGTGGGCTTGCCTATGCCGGTGCGATTGAAGTGCTCGAACAAAAAAATATTTTACAAAATATTGAAAGGGTAGCGGGATCATCTGCCGGCGCCTTTGCCGGGCTGATGATATCATTAGGATATACCTCACATGAAATTGATTCGATTTTGCAAAATGTAAAAATTCAGCAGTTTAATGATGGCAAAGATATTTTTGGAAAATTTATACGGATCAAAAAAGAATATGGTCTTTTCAAAGGTGATAAACTTGAAAAATGGTTGGGTGAACTAATAGAGCATAAAACTGGTAATTCAAACAGTACTTTCTTTGATCTGCATCAAAAGCATTTAAACAACAACACTTTTAAAGATTTCTACTGTACAGGTACAAACATTTCACGCCAGCGTTTAGAAGTTTTTTCATGGGAAAAATGGCCGGGGATGCAATTAAAAACAGCCGTCCACATAAGTGGCTGTATTCCCTTTTATTTTAGACCGGTAGCAATAGACAGTCTGGGAAATGAAGTTTCTATAAAAAGAACTTTATCAGATTATGACTTGTATGTAGATGGAGGTATGCTTTGCAATTTTCCCATAAATATGTTTGATAGTTGCAGCAATGGAGCTAACCCGCTTACAAGCGATGAGGTAAAATTTAATTATGAAACGCTGGGCTTAAAGCTGGAAAGAGAAAAACAGGTACAGGAATTTGAAGAAAACAAAACGGTGATCGCCCCTTACCAGGTGAAGAACATGAAAGATTACACGAGTGCTGTTATGAACCTGATGATGGAAAAGCTGAGCAGGAATAACGCAGGCTTAAGCAATGAAAGGAAGCGAACTATTTATATAAGCTACGGCGAATTTTCTGGTAGGCCAAGGAGAATTTCCTTAGAAGAAAAAAAGATGCTGCATGATAATGGTGTTGCTGCGGCTGACCAATTTTTTAATTCAAATACAGCAATTCAATAAGGCTGTAATGCTTTGTTCATCTCCTTTTCAAAAGTTACCTTTGCCAAAATTTGAAACATGTTTGTCTTTCCGGCAAACATTTTTATTAAAAATTATATGAGTACACAACATTTATCAGAGCAGGAAATTATCAGGAGAGAGAAATTAAAAGAACTTGAAAAATTAGGTATTGACGCTTACCCCGCTGCATTGTTCCCGGTAAATACTACATCAGCTTACATAAAAAATAATTATAAGGGAGAAGAAAATAAAAGCGATTTTACAGATGTGTGCCTTGCCGGCAGATTATTAAGTATCCGCGATATGGGCAAAGCTTCCTTTGCAGTATTGCAGGATGGCGCCGGTAAAATACAGCTCTACATCCGTAAAGATGATATATCTAACGGTGACGATAAAACGATGTATGATATTGTTTGGAAAAAGCTGGTGGATATTGGTGATATTATCGGTGTAAAAGGTTATGTTTTTACTACAAAAACAGGTGAGACTTCTATACATGTTTCAGACCTGACTATCCTATCCAAATCATTAAGGCCGTTACCAATCGTCAAAGAAAAAGATGGTGAAACTTTCGACGAAGTGACCGATGCAGAATTTCGCTATCGCCAGCGCTATGCGGATCTTATTGTAAATCCACATGTAAAAGAAACATTCGTAAAGCGCACAAAAATGATGAATGCCATACGTGAATTTCTTAATGAAAAAGGTGCGTTGGAAGTTGACACTCCGGTATTACAAAATATTCCCGGCGGCGCTGCAGCAAAGCCTTTCATTACACATCACAATGCGTTGGATGTGCCATTCTACCTGCGTATTGCCAACGAATTATTTTTGAAAAGATTGATCGTTGGCGGCTTTGAATGGGTGTATGAATTCAGCCGCAATTTTCGCAATGAAGGAATGGACCGTACGCACAATCCTGAGTTTACTGTACTTGAATTTTATGTTGCTTATAAAGATTATTTGTGGATGATGGAAACCACAGAGCAGTTACTTGAGAAAGCAGCTATAGCCGTTAACGGCAGTTCTAAAGTTTTATCTAATGAAATTGAAATTGAATTTAAAGCACCATATAAAAGAATAACTATGTATGATGCCATTAAAGAACATACCGGTATTGACATCAGTGATAAAGATGAAGAAGGACTGAGAGAGGTTTGCCGGCAGTTAGGCATACACGCAGATAAATCTATGGGTAAAGGGAAATTGGTTGATGAAATTTTTTCTGAAAAATGTGAGCATCATTATGTACAGCCAACTTTCATAATTGACTATCCTGTAGAGATGAGCCCTCTTACAAAAAAGCATCGAAGCAAACCCGGCCTCGTTGAACGTTTTGAGCTGATAGTAAATGGAAAAGAAATCGCAAATGCATACAGTGAATTAAATGATCCGCTCGAGCAAAGGGAGCGTTTCGAAGAGCAGGCAAAATTGATGGAACGCGGAGATGATGAAGCCATGTTTATTGATCATGATTTTCTTCGGGCTCTTGAATACGGTATGCCGCCCACAAGTGGAATCGGCTTCGGCATTGACAGGATATGTATGCTTCTTACCAATCAGCCTTCCATACAGGATGTGTTATTTTTCCCACAAATGCGGCCGGAGAGAACTACAGGCGATGAACTATGAGCAAGCAGCAGTCAGCTATGAGCAATCAGCTATCAGAAACGCAAAAAGCTTCCTTTACAAATAGTGAGTAAATCGCGCTTTCGCCTTCATGGGTTAGGGGTAGTAGGTCACGCTTTCCCCTTCAGGGGTTAGGGGTTCTTCAAACTGCATCTTATGCAGGTTATAGTAATGGCCCTTTTGCTGAAGTAGTTGCTGGTGCGTTCCCATTTCAATTATCTCTCCTTTGTCAAGCACAATAATTTTATCGGCTTTCCTGATAGTTGAAAGGCGGTGTGCAATCACAATAGATGTTCTTCCTTTTATCAGTTCATCTATTGCATGTTGTATTAACATTTCGCTTTCGCTGTCTATAGAGGAAGTGGCTTCGTCAAGTATAAGTATAGATGGATTGTATAAAATTGCCCTGATGAATGAAAGCAACTGGCGTTGCCCAAGAGACAGTGTGGCTCCGCGTTCCATCACATTGTAATCATAGCCGCCCGGCAATTTCATTATGAAATCATGCACACCGATCAATTTTGCAGCATCAACGACTTGCTCTTTTTTTATGGAAGTGTTTCTCAATGTAACGTTATCATACACGGAACCACTGAATAAAAATACGTCCTGCAAAACCACGGCTATCCTGCTTCTTAAAAAAGCAATATCATAAGCTTCTATGTTTTTGTCATCAATTCTTATTTCTCCTTTTCTTATATGATACATCCTGTTAAGCAAACTTATGATGGAAGTCTTTCCGCTTCCTGTATGGCCTACAATTGCCAATGTTTCGCCTGCTTCTATTTTGAAAGAAATATTTTTTAGCACATATTCATCTTCGTTATAAGCAAACCATACTTTTTCAAACTCAACATTTCCCTTCACCATGCCATGATCAATCCCATTGTTTACTTCAGGGGTAACGTCAGGGTTTTCCAGGACTTTAAAAACTCTTTCACTTGCTACCATTCCCATTTGGAGCACATTAAATTTATCTGCAATAACCCTCAATGGCCTGAACAATAAATTGAGGTACATAATAAATGCTATAATAACACCGGCATTGAATGAATTATTAGCGCCCCACCACACCAACAAACCCGTTGAAAATGCCAGGACAATTTCTACTATCGGAAAGAAAACCGAATAAGCAAGAATGGCTTTAATATTAGCATTTCGGTGTTGTTTATTTATCTCTTTAAATTTTTTAAATTCCTTGTCCTCCACGGCGAAAGCCTGCACCACACCCATTCCCGTGAGATGTTCCTGCACAAATGCATTCAAAGCAGCAACTGCATTTCTTACTTTGATAAAAGATTTATTTACAGTCTCTTTAAAAAAATAAGTAGCAACAATAAGAATTGGAAATGGCGCAAGGCTGATTAGCGATAAACGCCAGTCAACAAAAAACATGAAAAGCAAAATAGAAATAATAGATAAAAGATCAGAAATGATGGGAATAAGGCCATCGGAAAAAATATCATTTACTGATTCTATATCATTAATGGTTCTTGTGGTTAAAGTACCGATGGGTGTTTTATCAAATTGCGCAAGATTGTAATTCAACACTTTCTTATAGACTGTTACCCTCAGATCCTTCACCACCGTTTGCCCCAGCCACGAAGTAAGGAAACCAAAATAAAACCGCAAGGCGGTTTCAATCAACAGCATGCCTATTTGTATGATCGTGATAAGGACAAGCCAGTGAACGTCCTTATCTTTTATAAAATGATTTACGGTGTATTGTATAAAATATGGCCGCAAAGGAGAAATGATTGCCAGGCCAACAGACAGAACTATAGAAATGTAAAACTTCTTTTTATAGGGAGCGGCAAATGCAAAAACCTTACGCAAGAGGCTAAAGTCCAGGAATTTTTTACGCACTTTTTTTTCGGGCATCGGGCAAAATTAAAGGAAAAAGACCTCATCCCAACCCTTCTCCACGAGTGGAGAAGGACACGGAGTATTACACCGCAACTTCTATTCAATTGGAAAAGGACACGACTTATTAAATGAAGATTCTGAAATGGGAATTTATACTTCGGAAACCCCTCCTCTGGAGAGCCTGTCCCGATTTTCCCGGGAGGTTTGGGGAGGCTACTCTACCTCCTCACCGCCTTTGCTATAGGCTTTTATAAATAAAGCACCAAGGTTTTTTTGCGGGGGAATATAATCTTCAAACGTTTCTCTTAGTTGAGCGGGTGCTTTACTAAAAGTATTTTCAAGGCCGGCCCACATCTCGCGCCAGTCAATGTTGTTGCCATTTCTAAGCGTATTGTCCAGGGCATCTATTATAGGTTTATTTACATCTTTAGCGCCTGTTTGCTTTGTAGAAATAATATGCGCTTCAGGTGCATATTTCAAAATTTGCTTAAGATTTTTATAGCCACCGCAAGAGCCTAACATAATAATTTTAGCGTTATCAGGAAGTTGTTCTATGGTATAAGGCAAATGATAACTATGGCCCCTGTGAATCACTATAGAAGGGCTTACACCAATGTCTTGCAGATAATTTATCAGGTCTTCCTGCGCCTTGGCATCTTTGTCAGTTTCATTATCAAGAGGAAGGTTGGCATATATCCATACAGGCTTGCCCTTAATAGATTTTATTTCTACCCATTCTCTTTTCTGTGTTACCTGCCAGTCGCTTCTCGGAAAAGAAGTCATGTAGCTATTGTAGGATTCTTTTCCATCTTTATCACCATAGAAAAATACCTGCTCAATTATGCGGCCGGTATCGTCAGCAAGTGAATTGTAGCTAACCGTGTAAACCGGCGGAATTCCGATTTCCTTTGAAAGGTCAATTCCATTTTTATCATCAGCTGAAAGAAAAATCATTTTTAAGAGATTATATATCTTTTGTCCATGCTCGTTGTTTTCCTTTAAACATCTTTGTTCGTTATTCTTTACATTTTCAATCATGGATTTTTGAATCTCAGGATTGGTGATGCTTCCATAAGAATCAGCTACGTCAGTTGCATCTTCCAGCGTTCCGGTTTTTTCAAGATTTGACACAAAGGCCTGCATCAGCGTATTAGAATTTTCAGGCATCGTTTTTAAAAAAGTATCCAGCCGGTTGTAGCCAGCCGCCATTTTTATAAACTTTTTAAAATGATCAAAGTGAACCGACATTAACAGTGAATCACCATGCGGCACTGGTCCCATTTTTTGTATCAGCCGGTCAAAACTGTTTTTATAGCTTGATGTGTAAATATCATTTTCCCCAAATACAATCATGTAATAGAGGTCAACAGCATTTAATGGCTCAATTGCCCTGAAACGAACAGATAGATTAGGATTTTCGTGCAGGTTATTTATCGGGTTAATAAAATGCTGTATGGCTTTCATCTGTAGCATATTTACCAAACCATCAGACCCAAGCATTGCCACCGGCGTATCTCCTTTCACAAGTCTTCCATAATAATCAATTTCAGTATTCACGAGCAATTTATAATAGCCAACGCTATCATAGTTCCTGTCTGTAGTGCCTGCATATTTTGAAATATTTTCTATGGTTTGCTTGCCGCTGATAAGATCATCAAGAAAAGGAAAATAAAATAAGGCACGGTTGATTGTACTTAATTGTACCACCGTTTTTATCCGGGGATCATCAATTTTTCTTATCAGTTTCCCCTGCCTGCTATTGGCAGATTGTGCATACGAATACAGTTGGCTCGGGTTATTATTAAATGCCGTTATCACCAACGAATCAGCGAATGGCTCATTCACGTAAGGCCCTAAGTTGGCCAATATTTTATCAGGATAAAGAATGCAAAATTTTCTGAACAGAATGATCTTGCTCTCATTATAGCCGGGATTATCATTAAAGATTTCACTGTTGATCATGCCCACTTCATAAGGCACCTTCTGTATCAGGGGTGTCATGCTTTCTCCTCTTATGTTCGCTTCAAGTATTTCATCAAAATTATCCACGAGTAAAGGAGCAAGTGTCGGAGAAATTTTGTGTGTTCTCCAATCATTGGTGAAGTCCCTTAAAAGATATTCGATATACCGCAGGTAGCGAATTTTATCGTTATTAGTTGGCAATTGCTTATTATTCTCAATATCATTCCTCATCACATTTACCTTCCGCACGATTGCATCGGTCACCTGTAAATTAACTTCAGCGTTTGGGGAAACCTTTATTAATCCATCAAGATGGCCATCAGCTTTGTCAGCACGCTTTTGCTCATCATTTATTTTATCATGAAATACCTGCCTGGCAAGAGGAATGTTGGTAGTATCGTTGCCTGCGAGAGAAGCAAGTGGTAATAAAAAAATTAAGATAAAGAGGTAAAGTACAGATCTCATAATTTATTTCAATAGCATAAGCAAAAATACTTCCAGAGGCTGCAAATTTACCTTATTGCCCAGTTTAAAGAGAGTTTATTGAAATAAAGTGTTGCATATCAAATGGGATTAACCTTTTCTTAAGGAGTGCATGTCATTATTACCACCGTGTATAGGAATTAGATAACATTCTTTGATCCGATAAAAGTCAGCGAATATTAAAAAATTGTAAACAAGATCATTGGGATAAATTTTTGATATAGGTTTGCGCATCATGGCACAAGAAACCAAGCCCCGCACCATATTAATTGCTGATGACGAACCGGATATTCTAGAGATTGTAAGCTTCAACTTGCAGGCAGAAGGATATGAAGTAATAACAGCAAAAAATGGCAACGAAGCTATAGACCTGGCAAAAGCGCATAATCCGGATCTGATAATTCTTGATGTGATGATGCCGGGTAAAACCGGCTTTGAAGTATGCATGTTGTTGCGTAAGCTTCCTGCATTTGAAAATACAATCATCATATTTCTTACAGCACTTAATGACGATAGTACAGAAATCAAAGGGCTCGAAACCGGCGGTGATGATTATATCACAAAGCCGATAAGCCCCAAAGTTTTGACAAGCAGGGTAAATGCATTGTTCAGAAGAATCGTGAAAGAAACTGGCAGCGTATTGCAAATAGGCGACCTCATAATTGACCGCGAAAAATACATCGTTACTTCCAATGGTAATGAAATAACACTTGCCCGTAAAGAGTTTGAGCTTCTTGCTTTACTAACTTCTAAGCCTTCCAAAGTTTTTTTAAGAAATGAAATACTGCATAAAGTGTGGGGGACAGATGTGATTGTAGGCGACCGCACTATTGATGTGCATATAAGAAAGATTCGCCAAAAGCTTGGCAGCGACTGCATCACAACTGTGAAAGGCGTTGGATATAAATTTCAGATGTAGACCCGGCCTCCCCAACCCCTCCAAGGGAGGGGCTTTGAAAACCTGTAGCAAATCGGGAACCTATATTTTTCAATCATCTCGTTAATACTTCCTGGCCCTCTCCCCCCGGGGAGAGGGGTGAGGGATTTAACACTTCATCAATCCCTATATCCAACATTAGGTTTTACATTTGGAATTACGTTTAAATAAAATTACCTATGAAACAAATTATTACTTCTGTTGCATTTCTCTTTCTCGCTTTTTCGCTTTCTGCGCAAAATGATTCATCAAATAAATTGGGTGGAATGTTTAAAAAAGCTAATTCTCTTTTTTCAAAAAAAAGTTCCTCATCCGGCAGTAACCTGTCTTCCAGTGAAATTGTATCGGGGCTAAAAGAGGCCCTTTCATTGGGTGCGCAAAAGAGTTCTGACAAACTTTCTGCCACTGATGGCTTTTTTAAAGATGCTGCAGTAAAAATTTTATTACCTGAGCAGGTACGAACTGTAGAATCGAAAATGAGAATGCTCGGCCTTGGCAAAATGGTTGACAATGCAGAACTAAGCCTGAACCGCGCTGCAGAAGATGCCTCAAAAACTGCTGCGCCTATTTTTCTTTCTGCGATAAAAAAGATGACAGTAACAGATGCGTTGAATATCTTAAGAGGAAGTGATACGGCTGCTACGGGCTATTTAAGAAAAACAACATCCCCAGAATTGATAAATGCTTTTATGCCCATCGTGCAGGAATCATTGAAAAAAGTAGATGCTACAAAATATTGGAAAGACGTTTTTAATACTTATAATAAGTTTACTTCATCGCCCGTAGATACTGACATCAACACTTATGTAACTAACAAAGCGCTTAATGGAATATTTTATTATGTAGCCCAGGAAGAAGTTGGTATCCGAAAAAATCCTGCGCAAAGGGTAAGTGACATTTTAAAGAAAGTTTTTGGAGGCAATTAGCCTTGTTTTTAAGGGGGTAGATAGTTTTAATTAATACAGTTTTAGTCACTGTTAGTTGCGCTAAATTTAATAGTAGATTTGCCAGATATCTCTCTACATCCTGATTTATAATTCTCATTTATTTAGGCAATGAAAAATTTATTTTTTTCAGTTTTCATTTTGATCTGCCCCAAAGTGTTTTCGCAAAATATTACTGGTAACTGGCAAGGCGATATTAAAGTAAATGGACAAACAATTCCCATCGTTTTTCATTTTTACAAAGACAACTCAGGCAAGATGCAAGGCAAGTGGGGCAGTCCTTCACAGAACGCAAACAATCTCCCATGCAGTGATATAAATATAAATGGCGACAGTGTAGTAATTGGCTTGAAAGTTATTTCAGGATATTATAATGGAAAATTTATTGGCGCAGATTCTATCGCAGGCATGTGGCACCAGGGTGCAGGACAGTTAGCGTTAAATATTTCGAGATCCAATGATACCACAGCATTTGCACCACCAAAAAGGCCGCAGACTCCAATGCCTCCTTTTAATTATGAATCGGATAGTGTGATATATGCCAATGCGGATAATAGTATGAAGTATGGCGCAACATTTACCAAACAAAATAGCTCATCGGCATCTCCTGCTAATAAAAAATATCCTGCTGTTTTGCTTATTACCGGTAGCGGAAAACAGGACAGGGACGAGAACATTTTTGATCACAAGCCTTTCGCTGTTATTGCAGATTATTTAACCAAAATAGGAATTGCCGTTTTGAGGGTTGATGACAGGGGAATGGGACAAACTACGGGTAATTTTGATACTTCTTCTTCGCAGGATTTTGCATTGGATGTAGAAGCAGGAATTAATTATTTAAAGTCAAGAAGCGACGTAGATAGTAAACATATAGGGCTAATAGGCCATAGCGAAGGAGGTATAATAGCGCCGATGATAGCTGCCCGCAACAACGATGTGACATTTATTGTACTTCTTGCCGGAAGTGGCGTGCCGGGTGCTATAATAAGCGATTATCAGAATACACAGCCCGTGAAGAAAAATGGTGTGAGTGATGAAATGATCCAACATTTTCTTGAACTGCATCATGCATTGAGAAACGCAGCCGCTACTTCAGCTAACGAAACAAATTATAAAGACTCTATAGCAAGTATTTATTACGCCTGGAAGAAAAAACAATCTCCTGAAACTTTACAGGCTTTAATACACGGATCAGATGCACAAGTGGTATCATCTTTTGAAAACGGCTATGCCTCATTTCATTCTAAATGGTGGAAGTTTTTCCTTGAGCATGACCCCGCGAAAGATATTGAAACGCTTTCTATTCCTGTACTTGCGTTAAACGGAGCAAAAGATATACAGGTAGATCCCGATTTAAATTTAACCGCAATTGAAGCTGCACTTAAAAAAAGCAAATCAAAAAATTATAAAACAATTTTGTTGCCTGGCCTTAACCATTTATTTCAGCATTGCAATAAATGTACGATAGATGAATATGGAGAGCTCGAAGAAACTTTCGCACCTGAAGTATTAAAAATAATGGGCGACTGGATAGAAAAAGTCGTGCGGTAGAATTCATTTGAAATAGTTATTACGATACTATTTACATTCGCCACAAACGCCTGTTACCACCATCTGAAACCGGCTGGGAGTAAAGCCTTTGGGTAATTTTACAAGAGGAATATCTACATCGTCAAGGCAAATAGTTTTCTCACATTCTCCGCAAATAAAATGCACATGGTCATCGTGATGGTGGCCGGGTGCGCAGTCGCTTTTGCACAATGCGTATTTAATTGAATTGTCTGTGGTAGGTATAAGATGGATGATGCCTTTCTCTACAAAAGATTGCAATGTGCGGTAAACAGTTACACGGTCGAAAGATTTGCCAATGTTTTTTTCAATATCAGCATGAGAAAGTGCGCCGTCTGCCGTTAGAAAAAAGTTAAGTATTTTCTGCCTGCTAACGGTTACGCTTAGCTGGTTTTGTTTTAATATGTTTGTTATTTCCTGCTCCATATTTCTAAGAAGGGTTATTATTAAAAAGCGATTGATTAGGGCTCCCCTTCTCAGTTGGCTCTTTTAATAATTTTGCTATATCCTCTTTTAATTTTTCAAGTTCATCCGGCTTCAATCCATCGTACACACCGCGAACACGCATTTCTTTATCAACCAATGCAAAAAACTGCGTGTGAATAAAATGGTCTTGAATATTAACGCTGTTGTTTTTATCATTATCAAGCAAATAACTTACACGAGCCGCTTTATATAAGGAATCTTTTGACCCAGTTACAAAATACCATTTAGCTGCAAAGCCCGGATTTCTACCAATCATTTTTTCTTCATAGTCCTTCATTAAAGGAACTGAATCAACCTCGGGCATAGACGTATGCGATACAATTGCAAAGCCCGGGTTATTTTCATATTGCTCATACACTGTCTTCATATTGGCGTTCATCTTCGGGCAAATGCCTTTACAGGTAGTAAAAAAATATTCGGCCACATATACTTTCCCTTCTACATTGTGCTGTGTTATGGTGTTACCATTTTGCCCGGTGAAAGAAAAATCCTGCACATAACTTAAAACGGGTAATTTGGATTTATAATAATCAGTGCCGGCAAAAAGAAAAAAGTAAAATGCCCCCATCAATAAAACCAAAAAGGCGCCGAGCCATAATAATTTCTTTTTCATATTTATTTTATAATCATTGAGTGTATTGCTGCAAAGTTATCACACTAATCACAGAGATCATTGGATGGGTACTGCCTGACCATTTTTTAACGTCGCAGTAAAATAAAATAATTGCATCGTTGTTGCAAATTTACTATTTTTGTTTTAATTATGAATGCACGCGTCAATTGGGATTTTTTTGGAATAGTTACCTCTATCGCATGCGCTATACATTGCGCAATTCTTCCTTTAATAATAAGCTCACTCCCACTATTCGGTATTGATATTATCAATAACCCTTCATTCGAATGGATAATGATTGGCATTGCTTTTTTCGTTGGTTCTTATGCCGTGCTTCATGGTAATCGTAAACATCATAAAAGCCTTCTTCCTTTTTTATATTTCAGCATTGGATTTGGTTTCCTGGTATTAAAACAATTTTTTCATGACGTGGAATTCCTTTTCCTGGCGCCGGCAATCTTTTTCATTCTTTATGCGCACTTTTTAAATTACCGCTATTGCCATGTACGGAAATTAATAAATGCTGAAAGCGCCGCGGATTAAAATAAATTTGTCTTCAAAATTTTATTGAAATGAAGAGAAAATTTTCCATAATTATTTTCGGCATCCTGTTCTTTTTAAATTCCAGTCATGCACAATCGAATGATGAAACAGCGGTAAGGCAAATTTTATCTACCCAGGAAAAAGCCTGGAACAGCGGCGATATAGCTTCTTTCATGCAAGGTTACTGGAAGAGCGATTCGCTTATGTTTATTGGTAAATCGGGCGTGACGTATGGCTGGCAGAAAACGCTTAATAATTATAAAAAAAATTATCCTGATACAGTGGCAATGGGGAATCTCACATTCAATCTCCTGGAAGTAAAATCCTTATTACCGGAATATTATTTTGTAACCGGCAAATTCCACCTGCAAAGAACCATAGGAAATCTTGAAGGATATTTTACGTTATTATTTAGGAAGATCAATGGCCATTGGTTTATCGTTAAAGACCATAGCAGTTAATAAATCCAGCTTCTTTATTAATGCTATCATATATACATATTCACTTTTGAAGTGTAAACTGTGTCTGAATTTTATTTTATTCCCTTCATTCAAAGCGACAATCTTAATAGTTTAAATTTGTACGATAAAAAAACCTTCGATAACGTTGCATACACATTCATGTAATTATTACAAACCTTGTTTCCGTTAAAAAATTTATCTCCTCAACAATTATCAGCACTCGCCTCCATTCCTATTGGATTTATGGGTGGAATGGCGGTTTTGCTTTATGGGGTGGGGATGTTGCCCGCATTATCACTCTTTGCATCACTAAGCCTTGTTTCTTACATCATTATTTACCTGATGATCCAACGTTTTATCTACCGGAAAATAAAGATCATTTACAAACTTATCTACCAAACCAAAGCCAGCAAAAGAGAAGAGTTTTATTATAAAAGTATTTTACCCCAAAAATCCATTGATGAAGTAAGCGCAGATGTGGAAGAATGGGCTGTACAGCGAAAAGAAGAGATTGAGATACTTAGAAAAAATGAAGTGTTCAGAAAAGAATTTCTATTGAACCTTTCGCATGAATTAAAGACGCCCATTTTTGCGATACAGGGCTATGTAGACACCTTATTAAATGGCGCCCTTTCTAACCCGGAGGTTAATAAAAAATTTCTCGGCAATGCTTCCAAAAACGTTGACCGGCTGGTGAATCTTGTCGATGACCTTGATGAGATAACCAAGCTTGAAAGCGGTGAACAATTGCTATATACCCAAAATTTCGTTATCCAGGATGTGATAAAAGAAGTGTTTGAATCGCTTTCTATAAAAGCAGATGAAAAAAATATAAAATGCTTTATAAAAAAAGGATGCGAGATGCCGCTTACTGTTTTTGCTGATAAAGAAAAAATAAGGCAGGTGCTTATTAATCTTATTGACAATGCAATAAAATATGGCAAGCAAAACGGGACTATCGAAGGAAGCGCTTATAAGATTGACGGAAAAAAAATATTGGTAGAAATAAGTGATGATGGCCATGGAATAGCTGAAGAACATTTACCAAGGATCTTTGAAAGATTTTATCGCACGGACCTTGCACGTACACGAAAGGTAGGCGGGAGCGGCCTTGGCTTATCAATAGCCAAACATATAATGGAAGCGCACAACGAAACTATGCATGTAAGAAGTAAGACAGATGTGGGAACTACATTTGGATTTACGTTGCCCAGCGGAAGACAAGCTTAGGAATTTAGAATTGCGTTGCTGTCATTCTTATCAGAAAAAAATTTTATCCGCATGATCGGGCCACTTAGGAATAACTGGCATACAATAGAAGACATAACGCCGATAACAGCGCCTGCTAACACATCATCCATAAAATGCTGAGCGAGGTAAATCCGGCTATAGCCCACAAGTATTGCACCTGCTAAAAAAAGAAGTGAACTATTTTTATTTTTTGCTGCAAAGCTTAGTGTAGCAGCTAACGCAAATGCTGAGGCAGTATGCCCCGATGGAAATGCATGAAGGTTATGCAGGGTAACATCATTAATAAAATACGGATAAGTGCTGTCCTTCAAAAGCACAGCCGGCCTTGCTTCTACAACAAAATATTTTAGCACCTGAGCGATAATCCCTGACAAGGCATACGTTGCAATTACCATCGCACCTAAACTTCTTTTTTTAAACATAAAAAAAAGAAGGCCCACTAATACACAAAAGAAGCCATCACCCAAATAAGTGGCATAAATAAAAACATAAGTAAAAAAGGGTACGTGCCATGTGTTCATCAAATAAAAACCATCCTCTTTTGAATAAGTGACCAGGATAAAAATTGCTACAACAAAGAAGAAAAGGAAGACTAAAAAGAAGAGCCGGTTTTGTTTAAAAAGTTCATGCAAAGTCATTGTATTTTCTATTCAATATTTTCAAAAATAATCAAATGACTATGAAACATTTTATTTGAAATTAATAATCCCATGTTTCCTCAAAAAAAAACCACCCCACAGGATTGAGGGGTGGTACAGCGTGAGAAAATCTGTTTTGCTTACGGAAACTTTAGTCTACTATCTTTATTAAAATTTTGTCCATCCTTTGTACCATGTATCACCTGCACCCACAGCTCCTCTATAACTTACCGGTGTAAATCCTGCCAAGAGACTTGCATGCGTAAAGCTTGCACCACTTAAGGCCGGAGAACCTGCCGCAGGTGTTAGATCAGGGTTTGCATAATTATAAGCTGCTCCTAACAGCACATCACTATTGTTTGTGAGGATAGTATTGCCACTGGCAGGAATATTAAACCACGTTAATATTGATGCATCAGTTGCGCCTGTTGGTGACACACTGCTTGCGGCGTATTTTACCGGCGTAGCCGAGCCGGCTATAATTGTACTTTGAACTGACAATGTACCTGGAATATTATTATCAGTAGGATACCCTTTGCTTGCATCAATCAATAAGCCAATCGGCCATCCCATTATAATAGAATTAAAAATCGATTCAGATGAGTTCCTGCGAATTTGAGCGCCGGCAAGAAATAGATTGTTGCCTATGTTGTTCAATTTTTCCCTTGGCCCAATCACAGTCATATTGCTGAAAACTGCTTTGGTTTGTGGTAGAAGCTGGCTGCCGTTTGCATCGTTATCACTTTCAAAAGCTTCAGACTTCGAAATATCTGCAACTGATGAATCCCTTATGCTAATTCCAAATTGAACGTGTCCTGAAAAACCATTATCAGTATCAAAATCATCATCCAATGTTCTGAAGGAAATAAGATGTGAGCAATTTACAGTACCACCAAACCACTCAAAAGAATCGTCATTAGCATAAGCCACTTCTACATAATCAATCACAGTTCCGCTTCCAACACCACCAAGTGTCAAGCCATTAATTTCATTATCAGGAAGAAAAGCATAACCTGCATATTCGATTCTTACATACCTGAGAATTCCACTGTTATCAGCAGGGTTTTGTCCTTGTGTAGAAGGAGTGCCATACAAACCAAGATTATCACTATTATTAATACCGCCTTCTACAGCTCCTACTCCTTGTATGCCATTGAATGAAGCATTGGTGGGAGCGTTACCTAATAATACAACACCTGACCAATCGCCACGTTGCGGGTTAGCTGCTTCTGATGTAAATACAATTGGTTTATCAGCTGTGCCATCCGCAATAATTTTTGAGCTACGGGTAATGATAAGGCCGCCTTGTTTATTCAACTCTCCTACTATTTTAGTACCGGGTTCAATAGTGAGTATCGCACCATTCGTTACATACACCAATCCGCGAAGCTTATAAGTATATGCTGCTTTTAGTGTAAGGTTGGCCGTTATACGCCCTTCAAGAATTGTATTCACTGCATTACTATCTCCGCCCGGTTGGGTTATTACCGTTGTGCCGCCATCTACTTCAATCTTTCTGCAACCTGTGGTAATTAAGCCTGCAAATGCTGCCAGATAAAATAATTTTTTCATTTTTTTGAAATTTGTACCTGTCTGCCGACAGGCAGGTTTGTAATTTTTGATTTGTATTTATAAAATATTATAAGAAAAAGAGAGACTTATTGTTGAACCGTATTTGCGCTTTATAGCGATCTTATCTATGTTCTTTTCATACTTCCTGTTTTGATTTAAATCCAGGTAATAATTGTTATCGGTATTTAATATATCAGATACATTGAGCTTTAGCTCGCCGGTATTTTTAAGGACTTTTTTTGCAATCTGGAAATCAAATACTGGACGGTGCTGTTCGATTACGCCAGGGAAATCATCACTACTATTAGGATTGCCGGATCCTGAGGAGCTTCCTACATAAAATATCCTGTCTCCAATTTGATTGAACAAAAGTGTTGTATTAATACCAAGCTTCTCAATGTCATATTGCAAACCTGCATTTATTACATATGGGCTTTGGCCTTGCATGGGGCGGTCAATGTTAGCCACCGAACTTTTTACCCGGTTGTATATGTAGGATACATTTGTTTGGAAAGTGAAATTTTTCAATGCTTCAGAAAAGTCAAGTTTCTTTCTGAATTCCAATTCGGCACCAAAGCTAAAAGCATGTTCTGCATTTATATAATTAAAAGTGCTTGAACTACCTGCGCCTGTTTGGTTAAAGAAAAGCTCGATAGGGTTTTTGAAGTATTTATAAAAAACACCTACCGTAAACAATTCACCGGCACGTGGATAGATTTCATACCTGATATCTGCATTGGACACCTTCGTGCGCTCGAGACTCCTGTTACCAGTTACTGTTGCACCAAGGTCAAAATCATAAAATGCAAAATCACTTAACTCCCTAAACTCAGGCCTGATAACAGTTTGTGAAGCCGAAACCCTTAGATTAGTTTTAGTATTAACTCTATAAGTCATGTTTACGCCGGGTAAAAAATCCAACACTTCTGTGTGAATAAAACGCGGATCACTCTGCTTTAAGCTGCCAATCACCTGATCATAGTCTTCTACACGCAGCCCATAAGTTGCTCTAAATTTATCAGTAAATTGATTCTCCAGCTGGAGGAAGCCGGCATTCATAATTGTATTGGCTATGTAGCGAAATTGCTTACCATAAAGCTCGTTGAACCCAAATTTATTATTGAACCCATCACCAAAATTTTCGGAACTAAAAATTTGGTCTGCCGGAAGTTTGCGAAGTATAGGATTATCTGAAGGAAGATAAACGGCAAACGGCCTTGAATCAAACAACCTGTCTTTCACCTGGAAGAAATAACCTCCTTTTACAGATTGGTCAAGATTGAAAAGCTTAAACGATTTTGCGATATCAGCCCCTGCGGTGTAATTATAATCATTCAAAAAACCATAATAGCGGCTTCCGGATTTTTGAGAATTTTGCGAAGCTCCGATTAATAATACATAAGGATTTGTAGCATCTCCCGGATCCTGGTCGTATTGTATTCGTCTTTGATCAGGAATATACTGATCCAGTATATTGAAACTTCCAAACCAATGCAATTTGGCTTTATATTTTACAAGGTTATGTTCCCCTGAAATTGAAGTATTGAAAAAAGTATTCGTTTTTAAAGCAAGCTCGGTAGCCCTGATATTTTCGCCGTTTAATGGATCGTAGTCATAATCTTTTCCTGTTCTCTCCGTAGCATAATTCGTCGCATTTACATTGAAAAGATTCTTGAAGGAAATTTTATTATTGCTACCCAATTGCAAAGTCACATTGGCGAGGCCACCCCACAATACATCCTTACTATACTTTTTATCGCTATAGTCATAAGTGATAGAAGGAGTATTATTCTGCACACTAAAGAGCCGATTGTTTAGATAGTCGGTACGCTTGTTAGATTGATTGTAGTTTATTGCAAAGACAGCCCCGAGCTTACTTGCACCGCCCAACTTTTTATTAAAGCCTCCGCTTAACTGGAAGTTTGTATTAAGCACCGGCAATAAATCAGAAGTATTTTTATCCGAGCTCCAAACGTTTTTAAACAGCTTGCCTAATTCAGTTTTATCTGAAGAACTCATGCCGCTATACTTCGACTTCGTTGGTAATGCGGTTGGTATTTCCCTGAAGCCATCGTCCATGCCTAGCCAATCGAGTTTGCCACCTTTATAAGTATAAAAATCTTTACCGATAGTTTGTGTATTGAAACCAGTTCCCACCACAACATTCAGGTAATTTTTTGCGGGAACATCTTTAGTATTTACCTGCACTAGCCCGCCGGCCCACTCGCCGGAAAGTTCGGGCACGAATGCCTTATTAATAATAATATTATCAATCATTCCCGCAGGAAAAATGTCAAACGAAAAAGTCTTTCTATCAGGCTCTGTTGTACCCAGCAAAATACCGTTAAGCATTGTTTGATTGTACCTGTCGTTCAAGCCTCTTACAATAATATACTTACCCTCCTGTATAGAAGTACCGGGAATTCTTTTTAAAACTTCACTGGTATTCTTATCCGGTGACCGCTTTATGCTTTCGGCTGAAACAACCTGTGCAACGGTGTTTGTATTTTTTTGATAAGCAATTAATGCAGCAGTTGTCTCTTCGCGCCGGGTAGTTCTTATTACTATTTCCGCTTCAGTTTTTGATGCCGTTTCCATTACTACATCAAGGTTGGTAAGTGTATTATTCGCTACTTCTATATTTTCTATTTCTTTTGTTTGATAGCCAACAGAAGAAACCCTGATAAACTGTGGTTTTGCCGCAGGCAACGTAAGAACAAAACGCCCGTCAAGATCGGAAGCAACACCTTTACTATTTCCAGCCACCGTTACGGAAGCTCCGGTCAAAGGTTTACCGGTAGTTGCGTCAGTTATTTTGCCTTCAATCTTTCCTGTTTGCGAATATGTAGATAGAGAAATTGCCGTAAAAAAAACCAGGTAGAATAAATATCTCATGCATCATTTTTTTTGATGCTGCAAAGAGAAACAATGCATGTTACGCGAGCGTTAACGCAATGTTATGTAAACGTTATGAACAGTAAAAATACTGTTAGCAACTCCTTGAAATGCTTATTGGCGGCTTATTTCAAGCGTTTATAAATAATTTTTACTCAAAATCTGAATTGCAAACGACAGGTAAAAATATCATCTTTCAAATCTGTCGTGTATCCTGTAAGCTTTGTTTTTTCATTCGAAACTTTATCGTACCAAAGCACCAGTTTTAAGTTCTCATTTATATAATGAATATAGCCAAAGCCCAGGGTTGAAAATTTAATGTCTACAGGTGAAAGGTTGTTTACTGCTTTACCAATATCATTTGCTGATACAGAAATATTTGGATCATACCAATCGTATTTAATTATAAACTGGTGAGCACGGCTTATAAAATTCTGGAGAAAATAAAAATACGCCCCGTCAAATTTTCTTATGTAAAAACTTCCATTTGCATCAGGAAGTGCGGCGGGCGTTTCTGTATTGTTTGCTAATCCAGTTTGCTTGCCTGTTATATATTCAGCCCTAAATTCAGTAAAGCCAGCCTTACATTTTATTTTCAATTGTGCATCTGCTCCATAATATTTTCGCGGCGCTATTTTCCCAACATTTGTAGCAGATGAATCAACATTAAAACTTCTTCCTGCGTTGCTTATATTATAAATGTAACGGGTACTTTGAAGAAGGCCTCCATCCAAATAAGAACCTTCAAAAGAAAGGGTAATGTTTTTTGTAACAGGATAAGGTTTCATTCCTGCGCGTGTAATAAAATCTTTATGACTGTCAAAGTCTGTTGATGCAGCCAGGCCCTGTCCATTAAAAAGTCCCGCATCTATTTTCAGGTATTTCAATGGATGGTTTGGCCTGCGCGGCTCAAATGAAATCATCGCACCCAGATCTCTTTCGGTTTTCATTAATATCTGGCTCATTCGCCCCCGCTCAGGACTCTCCCTGTCAGAAGAGGAAAGATTTAGTTCATAACTGAAAGGGCGGGCGAACATACCCATCGAGAATGAAAAAAGTTGAAATTTATTCTCAAAAACCCGACCCCAAAAGTCTCTTATAAAAACGCCTCTTTCAGTACCATCGAACTGAAAAACAAACTGCACCGAAGCCTTATTGGTTTTATTAAACCTTACATAATCAAATCTTATACGTCCGCGCCTCAGCATAATACGGTTATTTGAATTTGGCGCAAAGTCTCCGCCAATATAGGTTTTAGCGCCTTTTTCCCGGGCAAGCTGAAACTGCGGCTGCATATAGCCCCCAATTCGTATATGATCGAATCGCTGTGAAACTGATAAAACAGATTTACCTATATCCGTTGTCGTATCTACCATATCCATAAGAAATTGGGCTTGCGAGGTAATCGCAAAAAGTAAAAAAAGCGCAACGAGCAACGATTTCATGCGTATACACAAATATTATTTCCAAATATAGCGTAATGGATTATCGTGTTAAGAAATTATTAACAAAGACAAAAAAGTGGTTATGAAAAATGAGAATGGTACTTTTGCGCAAATTCATTTTTCATGGCTCTCAACTCAATATTAAAAATTTTTCTGCCTAAGGATAAAGTGTTTTTTCATCTTTTTGAAAACGTATCAGAAACTGTGGTACAGATGGCTGATAAACTTAAGATGGTTGTGCATGAAAAAGACTTTGAGAAGCGGGCAATTCTTATACGTGAGATTGAAGACCTTGAACATGTAAATGATAATTATACTCACCGGATTTTTACTGAACTTGGAAGAAATTTTATAACGCCCTTTGACCGTGAAGACATTCATTATCTTGCTACTGCGCTCGATGATATATGTGATTATGTATATGCTTCGGCAAAAAAAATAAACTTTTATAAAGTAAATCCTGATGATGTCGGCTTTCATAAGATGGCCGAACTTATTTCCAATAGCTGCGGCGAGGTGCGCAAGGCGGTGGCTGAATTAAGGGACATGAAAAATCTCCGCCGGATTACCGATGCAATGGTTTCCATCAACAGTATTGAAAACCAGGCTGATGATATATTTGATATGAGTATTGAAAAGTTATTTGAAACCGAGCCTGATGCCAAAGAGGTAATTAAGAAGCGCGAAATCTACCAGGTAATGGAAATTGTAACAGACAAGTGTGAGGATGCTGCGAATGTTATAGAGTCTATCATAATTAAATACGCCTAGCTAATTAGGTAATGTGATATTTAGCCAATGAAAACAACTTATTAATTAGGATATTGAAACATTTGGATTAGCATATTATCCAATTAGCACCTTATCACATCAGCACATTTACAATATGACCTTTCTTATTATCGTTATCGCGTTCGCCTTAATTTTTGATTTCATCAATGGCTTTCACGATGCGGCAAATTCAATTGCAACTGTTGTTTCTACCAAAGTGCTTACCCCATTTCAGGCGGTAGTGTGGGCTGCCTTTTTCAATTTCGTCGCATTTTTTATTTTTAAAGATCATGGCGTTGCAAAGACAATTGCCAACCTCGCAAAACCGGAATACGTTACATTAGTTGTTGTGTTGAGCGCGCTTATCGCTGCTATTATGTGGAACCTGCTCACCTGGTGGCTCGGTATTCCTTCCTCTTCTTCACATACTTTAATAGGGGGATTTGCGGGTGCTGCTATAGCGCATGCAGGCTTTCATTCAGTAAATCCTGATCCTGTAATAAAAACGGTTGGCTTCATTTTCCTTGCACCTATTGTAGGTATGATAATGGCTTATATTATTTCCCTCTGGTTTATTAATTCATTTAGAAAAGGACCGGTGCCAAAAATAATTTCCGCTTGTGTTTTTGCCCTCGTGATTTTCTTTCTCAGCCAGATTCTTGAACTTGACAATACGAAAATTGACTCTCACTATGAAAGCTATCCTTTACGGGTAATTTTTTATACGCATAATTTCAAGTGGATTTTATTGGGTTTCATCGTAACGGTGATGGCAATATTTACTTTTTATTTGAATACATTAAACACTGCCCGTTCTCATAAGTGGTTTAAAAGATTACAGCTTGTATCATCAGCAGCCTTTAGCATTGGCCACGGTGGTAATGATGCTCAAAAAGTTATGGGAATTATTTTTGCAGCTATGGTCGCCCATGGCTCCATAACGCCAGATTCTCCCATGCCGTTTTGGATACCGATTGCCTGCTATTCAGCTATTGCCCTGGGCACTATGAGTGGTGGATGGAGAATTATTAAAACCATGGGAACCCGTATTACGAAGGTCACGCCCTTTGAGGGAGTTGCTGCTGAAACAGCCGGCGCTATCACACTATTCATAACAGAATCATTGAAAATTCCGGTAAGCAGCACACATACTATTGCCGGGTCTATAATCGGTGTCGGCGCAACTAAACGCCTCTCGGCAGTACGTTGGGGAATTACGGTTAATTTACTGTGGGCATGGATTCTTACCATTCCTGTTAGCGCTTTACTGGCTGCCGCAGTTTATGCTATTGCCAGTTTATTTGTTTAGTATTCTTATCGGTATTACGAAGTGCAATTCATTTTTTTCTTATTTTGTACTATGAAGAAAATATTAGTTACAGGAGGTTGCGGATATATTGGCGCCCATACGCTGGTTGACCTGATCGAAAATGGATACGAACCTGTGTGCATAGACAACAATTCCAAATCAACTACTGCTTTACTCAAAGGGGTAAAAAATATTACGGGAAAAGAAATAAAAAATTATAAAGTTGACATCTGTAATTATGATGATACTTACGCCGTTTTCCAGGAGAATACAGACATAGCAGGAATTATACATTTTGCCGCATATAAATCTGTAGGAGAATCTGTGCAAAAACCTCTGATGTATTTTGAGAACAACTTATTTAGCCTTATTAATATTTTAAAATGCGCTAAAGAATTTAATGTTCCCAATTTTATTTTTTCATCTTCATGTACTGTATATGGCGGACCTGATGAAATACCCGTTACGGAAAGTTCACCACTTAAGCCAGCCGAATCACCGTATGGCGCAACCAAGCAAATGGGCGAAGAAATTGTGAAGGAAGTCACCACCACCGAAAATCAAAGCATCCTTTTAAGATATTTCAATCCTGTCGGGGCACATCCATCTACTCTTATTGGGGAACTCCCCTTGGGAAAGCCGGAAAATCTTGTACCGGCCATTACACAAACCGCCATCGGAAAATTAAAAAAGATGACGGTGTATGGAGATGATTATCCAACAAGAGATGGGTCCTGCGTTCGCGATTATATTCATGTATGCGACATCGCTCATGCACACACGCTGGCGCTTGAGTATTTAATGAACCATAAAAATTCTGCTCCGTGTGAAATCTTTAACCTTGGTTCGGGAAATGGGGTTACTGTTTTGGAAGCAATTAAGTCATTTGAAAAAGTAAGCGGTGTAAAACTCAATTACGAAATCGGCGCTCGCAGGCCTGGTGATGTTGTAGCAGTTTATGCAAATAATGAGTTGGCAAGAAAAGTGCTTGGCTGGGACCCCGGCTACTCGCTGGATGAAATGATGGCAACAGCATGGAAGTGGGAATTAAAACTAAAGGAAGATGAATCGTTGCACAATAATCCCAATTTTCAACTGAATTGATGTGATGAAGCAGAATTATTAACCTGTAAAAGTGGCCTCATTTATATTTTTATCCTCTCTTTCTAATAAGTAATTTGCACGCACTGTAATTTTTATATAAAAAAAATATTATTATGATAAAAGATATTGTTGCCAAAAATGAAAAAGACACAAGATCTGGATTTGGAGAAGGTATTTATGAATTGGGTAAAACAAACGAAAATGTAGTCGTGCTTACTGCAGATCTTGCAGGCTCGTTAAAGCTCCATCCGTTTATAAAAGATTTTCCTGAAAGATATTTGCAATGCGGTATTGCCGAAGCAAATATGATAGGTATAGCGGCAGGCTTAACTATTGGTGGAAAAATCCCTTTCACCACTACATTCGCCAATTTTTCTACCGGAAGAGTTTATGATCAAATAAGGCAGTCGGTTGCTTACTCCAATAAAAATGTAAAGATCTGTGCATCACACGCAGGCCTTACCCTTGGCGAAGATGGCGCAACACACCAGATTCTTGAAGATATAGGATTAATGAGAATGTTGCCCGGTATGACCGTGGTAGTACCTTGTGACTTCAACCAGACAAAAGCCGCAACTCTTGCTGTTGCTGATTATGAAGGGCCGGTTTATCTACGCTTCGGCAGGCCGAAGTGGCCCAACTTTACAGAAGAAGATCAAAAGTTTGAAATTGGCAAGGCCCAAATACTTTCTGAAGGAAATGACATTACCATTTTCGCATGCGGCCATCTTGTATGGAAAGCGATTGAAGCAGGAAAAATATTGGAAGAAAAAGGAATTAGTGTTGAGCTGATAAATCTTCATACCATAAAGCCACTTGATGAAGAAGCTATCATAAAATCAATTCAAAAAACAAAGTGCGCCGTTACTGCCGAAGAGCACAATATTCTTGGCGGAATGGGCGATGCAGTAGCACATGTGGCCGCTGCTCACTTCCCAATACCCATTCAATATATCGGTACAAAAGATACTTTTGGAGAAAGCGGAAAACCGGAAGATCTTCTTAAAAAATATGGTCTTGATACCCCGGACATTGTCAAGGCTGTAGAGATTGCAATGTCAAAAAAGAATTAGCGAATTATAAGGCTTACTATGGAATGATTGTTGGAGCTTTGATCGCATGAAAGCTCTCTTATTTTGCTTGTTGTTATTATTCTTCACTGGTTTTATTTCCTGCAAAAAGGACAATGCTAATAACAATTGTGTACAGGGAGCTGTTAACCCAAATTGCAACTGCCCTTTAGTAACGAATTATGTTTGTGGTTGCAATAATAAGACTTATGAAAACAGTTGCGAGGCAGCCTGCGATGGCATTACAACCTTTACAGCGGGTAGATGCCCCTGATTATTTCATAATTATTGGCTAAATGACTCATTGATTTACGCCTCCCCACAGATCATTTCACTTCTCTCAATTCTTCCCATCTTGAAGTGTATCTTGGTGAGCGGAACTCACGCCGCATTTTCCAATCGGTATTTACTCCGGAAGACGCAAATTTCACCTTATCATCTCTCATGCTAAAATTGAGATTGTCAAGTATATTCATTAAAACCTTTTTATTGTTTTCTTTTCCAGGAACAAATAAATTATTTTGAATAGCTGCAGCGGGCACAATACCACTTAGCATAACTCCTGCTTTTTTATATTCCTTACCAGGCTTGAATATTTGTTCTGCAAGTCGCATGGCGGGTGCAATTAATTCACTCGTAATAGATGTAGCAACCGGCAAAGTATCGTGGGCGCTTATGGTGGCGCCATGACTAAAATTTGCCGAATGGCTTTCTTCCTTCGCTACAACAAAAATGCTTATAACCGAAGCAGCACAATTTTGTCTTCTTAATTTTTCTGCAGCTCTTGAAGTATAAGTGGCTAAAGCTTCTTTTATATCATCAAGCTTTGTAACATTCCTGCCAAACATTCGCGTGGTTGCTATCATCTTTTTTTCAACCAATTCTTCTTCCATGCCTATGCATGAAATTCCTTTTAATTCTTTTATAAGTCTTACTCCTACCACCCCACCCATATTTTTCGCAGCCCATTCTTCAGGCATGTTTCTTAACTCCCATGCATTGTTGATGCCCCAACCAACAAGTTTGTCTGCATACGCTCTTCCCACTCCCCATATACCTGATACAGGAGTTGTTTTTAATACTTCCCTTATATCGTTTGCATCATTTAGCGTGTAAACACACTTAGTGGCAGCTTTATTTTTTTTGGCCAAATGATTAGCAATTTTTGCAAGCGTTTTAGTTGGTGCAATTCCTACAGACACTGAAACGCCGGTCCATTGTTCCACTACTTCTCTCATTTGCAATGCATACATGTCGAGCGATTTTTTTTCAATCATGCGCACATCTAAAAACGCTTCATCCACAGAATATACCTCTACATTATTATCACCAACCAACATTCGTAAAGTATCCATCACCCGCATACTCATATCACCATACAAATTATAGTTAGATGAAAAAGTGGCGACATCATGTTTTTCAATTAAGTGTTTTGCTTTAAAATAAGGACCGGCCATTTCAACACCCAAAACTTTTGCTTCATCGCTTCGTGAAATGATACAACCATCATTATTGCTTAATACTACCACAGGTTTTTTTAACAGCTCAGGACGAAAAACCCTTTCGCAGGAGCAATAGAAACTATTGCAATCGACAATTGCTTTTAATCCTTTTCCGCTTTGCGATGAAAATTTTTTCTGAAGGTTTTCTATTTGATCTACGTCTCTCATAACTTAATTATTTTGCCCCTTAGGGCATAGAGATTATGGCTTATGAATCACATAAGTAACCACTCCCCATACAGCAAAGTCTTCGCAATTAGCATCAATTTGTATAGGCGATAATTTACTGGAATCAGTTAATAGCCTGATGCTATCTTTGGTTTTTTCAAAACGTCTTATAAGCATATCCCCATTCACTATTGCGATAATTATTTTTCCATTGGCTGCTTTTACCGACCGGTCTACAATCGCCACATCTCCTTTGCAGATCCCGGCTTCCTTCATGGCATCGCTGCTTACCCGCATAAAAAAAGTTGCCGGTTTATTCCGTATCAGTTCTTCGTTAAGGTCAATGCCTCTTTCCATATAATCGTCGGCTGCTGCTCCAAAGCCGGTAGCATTTGCTGTACGCACATCTGCTTGTGTAAATGACTTGGTTCCTGCATACCTGGAGGGATAAAAGTTATCTGAATTCATAAAAATATTTTAATTGATTACTAATTTATTTAGTAAATTTATACTAAAATTGCTAACAGCAAAATTTTAATTATATGAAAACCGAAAAATTTTTTACCGGCGCAAACAAGGGATGTTACGAATACCTGCTGGTGGCAAACCCTGGAAAAGAAGTGAATGAAAAAGTAATGGCAGAAAAACAATTTTTTTATGATGAGTACAAGGAAAAAATTGGAGTCAAATCAAAGCCGCAAATTACTATTGCCAGTTTTCTCGCGAAAGAAGAAATGGAAAATACAATAATTCGATGGATGCAACGCATCTGCAGCAGGCAACAAAGTTTTTTTGTGACATTAAATAATTATGGCGGTTTCCCACCGCATACTATTTACCTGCGCATTCAAGATGAAGCCCCGTTCCGGCAGTTAGCAAAAGAATTAAGCGTTGTAAATGCTTATGTGAGTTCATGTTCGTGTCCGCCAATGGTCCTTCTTCCAAAACCTCATGTAAGTATTGCCGGAAGTCTCCCCGAAGAAACATTTTTTAAAGCATTAACACAATATGCACATAAGTCATTTCACGAATCATTTTTGGTGAATGAATTGCTGTTGCTAAAAAGAAAAGATGAATATGATACCTCTAAGCCTCTTATTGTATTTGCGCTGCAACCGGCGATCGATGAGCTGGCTATTCAATAAAATTTAAAACCTTATCTATGGATACAAAATCATTAATACAAATTCCCGGGTATAACTATAATGAATACCTGGTTATATTAAATCCCCCGGAAGTTCTCCGCAATAAAATCGTAGAAGTAAAAAAAGATTTTTACGAAAAGTATAAAGCCGAAAATGCTTTATGGGGGAAACCGCACATTACTCTCGTAAATTTTGTTCAGTTTGAAATGATGGAAGAAAGACTTGTGAATCATTTGAAAACTATCAGTATGGGCTACGCACCATTTAAAGTTGAGCTGAAAGATTTCGGAAGTTTTCCAAGCCATACCATCTTTATAAACATTGAAAGCAAACTCCAGGTAAAAAATCTTTCAAAGGCACTAAGGCCGGCGCAAAAAATAATGACGTTAAACAAAGAGAATAAGCCTCACTTTATCGATGATCCTTATTTAACAGTGGCAAGAAGATTAATACCATGGCAATATGAACAAGGCTGGCTTGATTACAGTCACCGACATTTTACAGGCCGTTTTATTGCCGATAGCATGTTGCTGCTAAAGCGAAGAGTAGGCAATAAAGGTTACCAGATTGTTCAAAGTTTTGAGTTTATGAACTTGCCTGTTACTACAAAGCAGGGAGAATTATTTATGTAAGCAATCCGGGTTTTATTAAAAAATACAGAAAGGCATTTTATATGCCTTAGGGAATTCTATTCTCTAAAGTAATTATTGAATTTTCATTATCGCAATTCAAAAATATTATCATGTCAACCCAATTAAAACAAGATCACTTTAAAGTTGCTGCAAGAGAGAAAGAAGAAGGCGACCAATACCTTACCGGCCGCGGTGCGCAATTCAATACAAAAAATAAATTTCTGAAAAATCAAAATGTACAGGAGCATATTGAAGCCATCGATGATTGGGAAGTGGCAAATGTGGGAACACAATATTTGGAACAACAAGTAAAAAGTATTGTAAACAAAGTGGAAAGCCCTGACCTAAGTATGATGTACAGCATGAACCCGTATGCAGGCTGTGAGCATGGTTGTATTTATTGCTATGCCCGTAATGTGCATGAGTATTGGGGCTTCAGCGCAGGTCTCGATTTTGAAAGAAAGATAATCGTAAAAATGAATGCACCGGAAATGCTTCGCAAATTTCTAATGAATAAAAAATATGATCCCACTCCCATCATGCTAAGTGGCAATACCGATTGCTACCAGCCAGCAGAACAAAAGTATAGACTAACAAGAGGCTTACTTCAAGTGTGCAATGAATTTAATCAGCCTGTAGGAATTCTTACAAAAAATTCATGGATCATAAAAGACAAAGATGTGTTGCAGGAAATGGCAAAAAAGAATTTGGTTACAGCCATGGTTTCTATCACATCATTCAATGAAGATCTGCGAAGAATAATGGAGCCCAGGACAACCACTGCCAAACAAAGACTAAAAGTGATTGAAGAATTAAGCAATGCCGGCATACGTATGGGCATTATGATGGGCCCGATGATACCCGGACTTAACGAACATGAAATGCAAAGAATTATGAAAGCTGCAAAAGAAGCTGGAGCAAAATTTACTGCTTATACTTTCATCCGTTTAAATGGCGCCATACAATTTTTATTTCGTGACTGGCTCTATAAAAATTTCCCGGACCGTGCAGATAAAGTATGGCATTTAATCGGTAGCAGCCACGATGGCAAAGTGAATGACAGCCGCTGGGGAGTGCGTATGCGTGGCGAAGGAGGCATTGCAGAAATGGTAAGAATGCAGTATGTAAAATATGGAAAGCTGTATGGAATGAATAACGATAGGTGGGAACTGGATTCAAGTATTTTCAGAAGGCCGGGTGAGCAGGGGAGGTTGTTTTGAGATAAGAGTTAAATTAATTACTTTATTTTTAGTTATTTACTCAAGTTTAATTATTGCATTAAATTTTATCCATGCCAAGTAGAAGTCTTTTTAATGAGCCTTTTGATGATGGCACTTTATTCAAACTAAAAATCCTAAAGGACTATTTTAAAGAATGGCTTCCAGTTTTTGTTGTCTCAAACAATCCAATTTGGAATAAAATTCAAATCTTTGACTTGTTTGCAGGAATTGGAAGGGATAGTAGCGGAGCGATGGGCAGTCCTTTAATCTTAATTGACGAACTTAATAAATGGAAGGTCTCAATTCAAAATAATAATTTAAGTGTAAGTCTTATTATAAATGAGTACGAAAAAAAGTATTACGAACAATTAGTAAATAATATTGAAGAATTAAAAGATGGAGATATCTATGAATTAAAAAAATTTAATGAAGATTTTAAAATAGTCTTTGATGAATATTATGAGTCGATGAAGTCAAGTGCTAATTTTCTTTTTTTGGATCAAAATGGAATTAAGCAAATAACCGAGAATGTATTTAAAGCAATTATTGACTTAAAGCAAACAGATTTCCTATTTTTTATTTCTTCATCTTTTATAAAAAGATTTGGGGATTCAGAAAGCTTTCAGAAATATTTAAAAATTACTCGTCAAGATTTAGGCAATAAAAGTTATTATCATATCCATAGAATTGTATTGGACTATTACAGAAGCCTTATTCCTAAATCTATTAAATATTATGTTGCTCCATTTTCTATTAAAAAACCGGCGGGGATATATGGGTTAATTTTTGGAACAAATCACATTTACGGACTTGAGAAATTTCTTAATGTTTGTTGGAAACATGATAGTTTAACGGGTGAAGCAAATTTTGATATAGATAATGAAAAGATTAATCTATTAAGTCCTTCCCTATTTGAAGAATACAACATTCCTAAAAAAATTCAACTATTTGAAGTCAATTTAAAAGACAAAATCTTATCAGGTAGTCTCAAAAATGATTTAGAAATTTACACTTATTCTTTAGAGGAAGGTTTTTTGCCAAAGCATGCTAATAAAGTTCTGGAAGAATTGAAAACAAGCAAAATTGTAGAATTTAAATTTAAGTTTATTACAACTAAAGTGCATAAAATTAAAAACCCCACATCTATTATTATTAAATAAATTATGGCACAATCATCAATTGAATGGACCGAAATGACTTGGAATCCTACAACAGGATGTTCAAAAATTTCAGCAGGTTGCAAATATTGTTATGCAGAGGTTATGACAAGACGTTTGCAAGCCATGGGTATTGATAAGTATAAAGATGGCTTTAAAGTAAGAATACATGAAGATGCTTTAGATATTCCTTATACATGGAAAAAATCAAAAGTCGTTTTTGTAAACTCGATGAGCGATTTATTTCACCCTGAAGTTCCATTAGAATTTATACAAAAGGTTTTTGAAGTAATGAATAATACACCACAACATACTTACCAGGTTCTTACTAAAAGAGCGGAAAGATTATATGAACTCCATCATAAATTAAACTGGACAAAAAATATCTGGATGGGTGTTTCAGTGGAAGATGAAAGAGTAACGGAACGAATTGATTTTTTAAGAGAAATAAATGCTCTTACAAAATTTCTTTCCTGCGAACCTTTGATTGGCCCATTGTATAATATGAATCTGAAAAATATTGATTGGGTAATTGTTGGCGGTGAAAGCGGAAGAAAAGCAAGACCAATTGAACATGCATGGGTTTGGGATATAAAACTTCAATGCCAGGAACAGGAAGTTGCTTTCTTCTTCAAACAATGGGGCGGCACAAATAAAAAGAAAGCAGGAAGAGAACTAGCCGGAATGACTTACAATGAAATGCCCATGGCTGCACTGTCAGTTTAAATATAAGAGAAAATAAAGAAAAGCTTTCATGACCTGAAATGCAGTAAAAACGGACATTTACGATATTTTTTAATAAAAATTTTCCAAGGAACCGGGTTTACTCATCCTTGAAAATCCAAAATTCCATTTTGGATTTTCAAGGATGATGTTTTAGCTTTATGAAGTGATTGAAAGAAAACTACATAAAGAAATAGTTACACTTCTAAAGCAATTCCCTGCCGTAGCTATATTGGGCGCAAGACAAGTAGGCAAAACCACACTTGCCAAGCAAATTGCCGCTTCTCAAAAAAAGCCAACTCTTTATCTTGATCTTGAAAATCCATTAGATGTACGCCGCCTGGCAGATCCTTATACTTTTCTTACTGATAATAAAGATAAATTTATCATTATAGATGAAGTGCAAACTATTCCATCACTATTTTCTGTTTTACGCTCTGTAATAGACGGAGACAGAAGAAATGGAAGATTTATCTTGCTGGGCAGCGCATCCCCTCAGTTAGTAAAAGGCGTTTCAGAATCTTTAGCTGGCCGCATTGCTTATCGTGAACTGTCACCCATAAATTTTATAGAGCTCCCTGAAAATATCAGCATGGCTAAGCATTGGCTCCGTGGCGGATTTCCTGCTGCCTTGCTCGCAAAGAATGAAAAGATTACTTCGGAATGGATGAACAGCTTTATCCGTAGCTATGTTGAAAGGGACCTCAGTAATTTATTTGGAGTAGATCTTACCAGCAATATTATCAGCCGGCTGCTGAGCATGCTGGCGCATATAAATGGAGGCGTATGGAATGCCGAGATGATAGCCCGTTCACTGGCCATTACCGCGCCAACTGTTAATCGCTATGTAGATTTTTTAGAAGGCGCTTTTTTAATACACCGACTGCCTGCTTTTTTTATCAATACAAAAAAGCGCCTGGTGAAAGCGCCAAAGATATATATACGCGATAGCGGCATGTTGCATCAGTTAAGCAATGTTCATAACATGAATGCCCTGAAAGGTCACCCGGTTGTAGGCTCTTCATGGGAGGGATACATTGTAGAGCAGGTAAAGCAGTTAAAGCCTGCAAACATTGATATGTATTATTACAGAACCCAGTCTGGCGCTGAGTATGACATCGTATTAGCAAAGGGAATTCATCCAATAGCGTGTATTGAAATAAAACTGAATAACGCACCAGTTATTAGCAAAGGAAATATGCAAAGCATCTCCGATCTGAAAACAAAAAAGAATTTTGTAGTTGTTCCTGATGTGGAAGAATATAAAACCAGGGACAAAATAATTATCTGCAATACAGCAACTTTTTTAACCAGGTATCTTCCTAAGATTACTTAGTGATCCTTGAAAATCGAAAATACCGTTTTGGATTTTCAAGGATGATTTAGAAATAGACAATTTTAATTAGAAAATAAATATGAATTTATCAAAATTTATCACAGCATTTCTTTCATTATTCTTTCTTTCAATATGGACTAAGTTGCCCGCACAAACAGGTAATGATAGCCTGGTGGCACAACTGGCAAACAAGTGGGCTAACGCTAAAGTATATGCGCTTAAGATGGCTGAGCTAATGCCGGAAGAATATTATGACTTTAAACCTGTGCCCGAGGAGATGAGTTTTAAACAACAGCTTTTACACATTGCAGATAATATGGAATGGCTTTCTTCGTCTTATCTTTTTGTTCCAAAGAAAAAGAAAATTGATACCAGTGTAAAAGAAAAAGCTGTCGTAATAAAAACATTGAGCAATGCTTATGATATGGGAATGAAGGCGCATCAAAATATTTCAGACAAACAACTTGATGAAGTAGTTCCTTTTTTTGCAGGCCCAATGACCCGAAGGCAAATATTAATTTTGATGCACGATCATCAAACACATCACCTCGGGCAGCTAATTGTTTACCTGCGTTTAAAAGGTATAAAGCCTCCTGATTATATTGGTTGGTAAAAATCATTTTTAAACTGGCTTTTTATGGAACATTCAGAAGACACAAATGAAGAAGAAAATCTCAAAAATGAAAATGAATTTTTGAAGATAAAACTTTTGCTGGAGCATGGCGCTGAATTTCAAACTCCACAAATAAAGAATGATCTTCCTGCTGAAGCAGAAAACGAATTTCTCAACTACATAATGGAGTGGGAAAAACAAGCTGCGGAAAGAAAGACTATAAAAGTATTTGACAGGATTAAAAGGCCGGATCATTTTAAGCCGGTAAATGAAATCCCGGATGATGAAATAGATGCAGCCTGGGATGAACTTGATAATTATTTAAACAAATACAATATTGACCTGGCTGTTTGCAGCCCTAAGATTGACAATAGGGAATTGTATCGCTTTACAACAGAGGAACTATTTGACTATGTAATGAATGATATTTTTATACCTGGTGGCATGACATGTTTTACCTATGATGAGTTCTATCCTGATCATATTTATGAGAATACAAATACTGCGTTGGATGACTGTATAAAATGTATTTTAAAAAAACAAACCTTTGATTGGATGCCAATGTTGAAAAAAGAAAACTTACGCATCAATAATCGCTACCCTCTCTCTGAAAAGGAATATCTAAATGTTATCAATCATTTTAAAAAAGCTTATGAAGATATAAAAGTCAATGACGTTACAAGCACTGATTGTGTTATTGAAAACAATAACTGCAGGGTAACCGGTAGTTATGATATTGTATTAGTTTCAGCATTGGAAGAAATTAATCTAAAAGGAAAATGGCTTGTTGAATTTGAATTTGATGATTTTGGCTTTTGGGAAATTAGTCACGTACAGATAGAGGAAATTAATTTTTAAATTTTTTATTCTTTTGAAACCATTGATTTTACTACTATTTCCAGCGATTTAAAAACATTATTAGAAAATATTTTCAAAAATATTTGGCATAATCAAAAAAATATTTCCATCTTTGCAGCCGAAAATTTTTAAACAATGCTCCGAATAACATTATATCAAAATAATAATAAAAGCTTTAGTGAAGCAGTGCTTCATTCATGGCGGGGTATGCGATTTATTTAAGTAACTTTTCTAAATAATGAAGCCCCGCCGATGCGGGGTTTTTTGTTGACGTAACCTGGCAAATTTGTCAACAGTTTTATTCAACATCAAAAAATATAAGAATGCAATTATTGAGGATACATAATAAAATTAGTCGTTGCGGAACAAGGCAGAATAATATCCATTTTGGCTTTGCTATGGCTAATCTGTATCCATACAAACGACCGTGTTATGCTCAAGTCTCCCGATAAATCGGGAATACAAATGGCAAAGCCCGGTCGCAAAAAGTGGCCGGGCTTTTTGTTTTAGGGCCTGGCATCATCTATAAGATCTTAAAAGAAAAGGAGGCTATCATGTTTTTTTATGTAATACTATTTTACGCTATTGGCTGGGTTATTATCCATTTCATCAGTCATCTCGATTTCTCAACACTCAGCGTGAGTATGTTTAAAAGAAGGGTTAGACATATCGATGTTTTGCTAAGAAACAATTTTGTTGATTCACAGGTTTGGTTTGCTGCAAAATTTAAAGCGGTAGCCAATGTGAGTATAATAAAAGAGATCGACGCCACCAGGGCTTATGAACTTGTCATGAAAAGTTTTGGTAAAGAGGTGACGGTAATTCACAAGTTCAACACATTTAATTATGACGTAAATGCCGCTGTGTTCAATGTGACAATTTTTGTTTTGAAAAATAAAAGAATGATTGAATTGGGCCAGGAATATGCCGTCCTGTTATATACATCAGCAGATTATGGCTGGGCTAATGATTTAATGGCAGAACTGGCAAAATGCAGGATCACATCGAGAACCAATGTTATTGGTTTTGCAAATGCCCAGGCGATGAATTAAAATAAGATTGGGATAGCAGTAAAAGTCTCAATCTTTTAAACGGTGTTTTGGCAGAGTTGGTCTATGCGTTCCGTTGAAGGCGGAAAGAATAAGGTTCGATTCCTTGAGACACCACATAAATATTTGTATTGGTTCGTAGCTCAATGGTTAGATGCACCGCACTTTTAATGCGGGGGTTGAGAGTTCGAGTCTCTCCGGGCCAACATGGAGATAATAGTTCTTCCGATAATTATCGGAAGGCAGAACGGTTGCTCGTTAAGCAAAGGGTTGAATGTTCGAATCATTCTGTTTCCGCAAATGTGAGTACGGCGAAGCCGGAGAGTCGCGATGGTCTGTAACACGATTGTTTAATTACTGAATAAGTTCGAATCTTATTACTCACACAAAGGGAGCGCTATGAAAATAACTGATCAGTTGATACAATTGTATTTTTGATAAAAGTGTTTTTGTGATGGTATTATTAGAAGTACAATATATAAGTAAACGGTATCCGGATAAAGTGGTAATTGATGATATAAGTTTTCAACAAGAACCATTGCAAAAGATTGCGATCACCGGGGAATCAGGCGCGGGAAAATCAACGCTGCTGAAAATTATCTCGGGTTATGTTGCGCCGGATAGTGGTGTGGTAATGTTTAATGGTGTAAGAGTGATTGGCCCCGAAGAACAATTGTATCCGGGGCACAAAGAAATTGCCTATTTGTCGCAGCATTATGAATTGCTGAATAATTATTATGTAAAAGATTTGATATGGCATCAAATCAAAATTGAAGAAGAAGCGGCGGCGCAGTTATTTGCAATATGCAGGATCAGTCATTTGCTGGAAAGAAAAACCAATGAAATTTCCGGGGGAGAAAAGCAGCGCATTGCCTTGTGTATGTTGCTCGTAAAATCTCCAAAAATGTTGATACTGGATGAACCGTTTTCTAATCTTGACCCGATACATACAGACATATTAAAACTTGTATTGGAAGAGATAACAGGCAAACTGCAGATCACTTGTCTGCTCACGTCTCACGATCCGCATGATACACTTTCATGGGCCGATGAAATTATCGTGATGAAAGAAGGAAAGATCATTCAGCAGGGAACACCGGCAACGATTTATCATCAACCGGTGGATGAATATGTAGCTGGCATATTTGGCAAATACAATTTATTAAAACCAGAGCAAGCTGCAATGTTTGGTATCGAAACAAATGGCAAAGATGTAATGATAAGGCCTGAAGAATTTATTATTAGTAAAAGTGATGGCGTAAAAGGGGTAATACAAAAAATAAGCTTTTGGGGAAGTTTTTATGAGGTGGAGGTATTTGTTGGTGATTTGAAGATTGTTGTAAGGGTGATGAAGAATGAGTGGGAGGTTGGAGAGGAAATTTATCTGAACACTTATAATGGAAAATATAAAAAATAATGTAGCAGGT
>JBDTSD010000004.1:0-82578 GCA_039931355.1 Ginsengibacter sp. | reverse complement strand
GTGTCTGCAAAGGATTCCACGAACGAGATTATATTCTGCTCAAATTCCACTTCTTCGCCAAATAGAAATTTATGGCGCATGGGGAAAATGTAAATAGGTAAATGTTTCAATTCACTTTCATACTTCGCTAATCGTACGCCATCTTTTTCCGTAGTAAGAATAATTTTATTTTGCGCAGCAATATTTTCAAACTGCTTTTTTATTTCGTTGAGATCATCAATGGTAAAAATATGATGGTCTTTAAAAAAAAGCATTTCATAAGAAGCTGAGTAAGTCGTTAAAATATCCTGCAGCGGTTTTGGATTGGCTATGCCGCACACTAGCAAGATCGTTGACTCCGGTTCAAGGAATTTTGTTTCCTTTGTAAAAAGATGATAGGGACTGTTGTACTCAATTTTAGTGAAATAAACTTTTTGCTGCGGCAAAGGATTTAACTCAGCAATGATCTTTTCTTTCTCCTCTTCATTCAAATGCGATTTACATTTGGTCACCACAATTATCTGCGCTCTCTTACTGCTGCTTTGTACATCCCGCAAGTCACCAGCCGGTAACATAAAATCCCTTGTATATAAATTCTGACATTCTGTAAGCAGGATATTCAAGCCGGCTTTTACTTCCCTGTGTTGAAAAGCGTCATCCAATATTATCACATTCGTCTGCGGCTTTGCATGTAATAATTGTGGAATGCCAACTACCCGTTCCTCAGCAACAGCCACAGTAATTTCCGGAAATTTTTTATGCAATTGCATAGGCTCGTCACCAATATCTATCGGGGTAGTATTTTCATCGGCAATCGCGAAACCTTTCGTCTTTCTTTTGTATCCCCTGCTGAGTGTGGCCACATTGTAGTTTTGGCTCAGCTGGCGGACAAGGTATTCGGTCATTGGAGTTTTGCCCGTGCCACCTACGGCAAGGTTACCAACACATATTATGGGAAAATTGAAAGAAGCGGACCGCAAAATATTTTTATCAAATAGCTTATTGCGAAGCCAAATAATAAAACCATAAATAATTGAGAAGGGAAATAATATGTAACGGAAACTCTTTAGCATGAAATTGTTTGGTATAATCGTTATACCGGTGTGTCGAAAATTCTATTCAAAATTCATAGATGCGCTGCGGTGTTACGCAATAATTTAAAGATATATCAAATTGATTTATATCGCTGATCTCTTCCTCAGCTTCAAAAAAACTTAGGCCAATTTTTAAAACATTCGACCTGCATGTTTGCAAGAAGCGGTCGTAATAGCCTTTCCCATATCCCACGCGGTAGCCATTTTTATCAAATGCCAATAGCGGTACCAGCACAAGATCAATTTCGGTGGTAACAATTTTGCTACCGCCGGTCGGCTCGGGAATACCAAATAAATTATCGATCATGTCCATATCATCAGTGAAGTGAAAATGATGCATATCGCCTGATTCAATATCGATTTTAGGCACTACTATTTTGATACCGGGGTTTTTAAATTCCAGGAATCTTACTATATGAAATGTGTCCGCCTCACCCAGCTTTTCTGAAGGCATATAAGTATGAACACAGGATAAAAATGGTACAACTATTTTTTGAAAATTGATGAGAATAAGATCGTTCAGTATTGTGATGTCCTTTTGTGAAAGACTTTTCCTTTTCTCCTTATAAATATTTCTCAACGCTGTTTTTGTCATAAAAATTTTTGAAGAGCAGGCCGCATTTCATCTGCCAAAGCCTTCACTGTTTCTTTGTTTATATTTTCCTGGTGCGGTATGGAAGCGATCAACGGGTAGTCGCTCCACGCGGCAATTTGCATTTCATAATCCATAAACTGTTCATTAAAAATCCACCCGGCAACTTTTATTTTTTTCTGTTTCAACGCTGCGGCAGTAAGTAAAGAATGGTTAATACTGCCCAATTCATTTTTACTGACGATGATAACCGTTGCCTTCATTTTTTTAATAAGATCACACACGAATTGTTTTTCATTTAGAGGCACCATTAAACCACCAGCGCCTTCTATTATCAACTGATTTTTTGTGGCGGGTAAATATTTTATAATTGTTTTTATCTTAATATTTTTCCCCTCAAGACCGGCGGAAATATGTGGCGATGCCGGGAGCGCAAGCCGATACAATTCAGGATGAATAACAGATTTTTTATTCGAAAGTAACTGCTGCACGGTAATGGAATCAGTGCCATCATCGTAGCCTGCCTGTACGGGCTTCCAATAGTCAGCGTTTAGCGCTTCCGTAACAATGGCAGCAGCAAGTGTTTTGCCAACGCCGGTACCCGTGCCTGTTATAAAAATGGGTTGCAAATTGTTTATTAATTATTTACAAAAATGGAGAAAATAGTAGTTCCATAATTTCGCATGGTTTTGAATAATGGCATTTTTTCATAATTATTAGCCGGTGTATGTTCAAGGATAAACCAGCCGTTTTTCTTTAGTAATTTTCTTTCATTGATAAGTCCGGGAAGGTCATCAATATTTTTTAACGCATAAGGCGGCCCGGCAAAAATAAAATCATATTGTTCACTGGCACTATTAAGAAAGCTGAACACATCCATTTTTAAAACTTTACAATTTTCTATTTTCAACTCTTCAATAGATTTTTTTATAAAGGCATACATCTTCGGATCTTTTTCTATAATCGTGAGATCTTCTGCCCCCCTGCTGGCAAGCTCGTAGCTGATGCTGCCTGTACCGCCAAAAATATCCAGCGTTTTTAGACCGGGGATGGAAATGTTATTCTCTATTATATTAAACAGCCCTTCTTTGGCAACATCAGTCGTAGGGCGGGTATGCGGCATTTTTGTTGGCGGATGAATTTTCCGGCCTCTATATTTTCCCGTAATAATGCGCATCAAGCAAGTGTAAAAAAATGGCTGAAAAAATGTGAGGGATAAGCAGCTACATCATTATGAATACTTATTCCCTCCGGCATAGTTGCAAAACGTACCTGTTCAAAATATTTATATATCTCTTTGTATAAACCAGAATTTTCTTCTACAAGGCCGCTGGCTTCAACGATTACGTTATCCATCTCAAATTGATGGCATACATTCAGCAATATATAAGATACATCCTCTGCATTTTTATATGGAAAACTGTTTACCAACTGCAACTTTCCCTCTTTGATCAAAGTCAACACAATTTTATTTGGATAAAAAATGACGTTAAGTTTATTTTCACCAGTTGATATATTTTTTGCCAACGCTGAATATTGATGCAAGCACTCTGCTGAAGGAAACTGTGACTGTATTTCGTCTTTGAGCTTTGAGGGAATGCGATAAATATTATAAGCTTTTACCTCAACAATTACATCGCTTAGCACGGCATCATTTTCTGTAAGGTCGCCATGAATCATATTGAGGACACTGGAGTTTTTTTGAGAATTGTACATCTCAAAAGGAACAAGCACACTCTCTGGATAGGAATAAACAATGAAAACTTTTTTGAAAGGTTCTGATAACAGGCTCTCGTTTTTAAAAATTTCTTTCAGTACCGGGCTGCTGCTTTCGCTTGTATAATGGCTTGAAAAATGATAAACTCCCAGCGCGGTAAATTCATTGCTTTCTTCATTTTTTACCACGTAAGAAAAGCCATCACTGCCTGCTTCGCAAATAAGCACACAATTGGCGGCATCAATTTTACCAGGTATTATTTCTAAAACAGCTTTCACCAAATTCTATATTTTATTTTCCTTTTGCAGCAATAATAGAATATTTTTCTGAGTCTTTCTGCTGCAAATAAAACGATACATTTTTATGCAGATTATTTTAAGATAACGTTTAGATGGCATTACTCAAAATCATTCCATCCAATTCAATTTGGCAGAAGGATGTTCGTCGCAAACAGGAATATTTTTTCGTTAGCTTTGCCACCCAAAAAATAAAACAATAAAAATAATACAATGAATAAGAGAACTTTTACAATGATAAAGCCCGATGCAACAAAGAACGGACATACGGGCGCTATTTTACAACAGATTGTGGGCGCAGGTTTCCGCATAGTAGCAATGAAAATGACCCACCTTTCAAATACCAAAGCCGGGGAATTTTACGAGGTACATAAAGAGCGTCCTTTTTATGGAGAACTTGTTGAGTTTATGAGCAGCGGCCCTATAACGGCAGCCATACTCGAAAAAGAAAATGCTGTTGAAGATTTCAGGAAGCTGATAGGCGCTACCAACCCCGCCCAGGCTGATGAAGGAACGATTAGAAAATTATTTGCGACTTCCATTGGGGAAAATGCTATACATGGCAGCGATAGCGATGAAAATGCTAAAATAGAAGGTGACTTCTTTTTTAGCAAGCTTGAGCAATTCTGATTTTACTGGAAGGTTTTAATATTTTCAAATTGGGTAAAATAGTAAGGCGGACTTATTATTTTACCCATTTTTTGATTTATTTATTTACCAATGGTTCAACTTTATATCCTTCTTTTTTCAACAGGCTTATCAAACCTTCATCACCAGTGAGATGGCCGGCCCCAACTCCCACGAACACACTTTCTTTTTTCATTATTTCTTTCAATTGTTTTACCCAGTTTTTGTTCCTGTCGTTCAGCAGCAGGTCATCGTATTTATCCGAGCCAAATTCACTTTTCAGTAGCATGTTTTGCATAGAATCAAGATCTTGTCTTTTATACAAATCAACCATTTCATCAAATTCATTTTTATACACAGAAAAGCTATCAATATTTTTCAGCAATTCTTTCGCCTGCCATTCATAAGGAATGCTGTCAAAAACAGACGCCTGGAATTGCATTGTCTCAAGGCCTTTTATTTCCTTCTTATTTTCTTTCGCAATTTTTAGAAGTTCCTCCTCCACTCCTGCCGGTGAAGAGCAATTCATCATTTTAGGATACAGCAAGGCCACCAAAAAATAAGGCTTTATTTTTTCGAACAACATCATTGGTGTCTTCAGGGTATCGCTAAAATATTCGGTTACCCGCTTGTAATCTTCCTGGGAATATAAATCCCGCAATTTTTTCCCCTCCCTCATATTCATATAAAGAAGGCCACCCATCAAGGTCGCGGGGTCATCCATATCAAGTTCCATGTAAATTTCATTGCTTGCCTTTACTGCATTCAGCAGTTGCTTACTGAAATGAATATCGTCTTTACATAACAAATGAAAAGTTCCAAAGAGAAAACTTGGCTGACTCAGGCCGTTGCCGCTTACGCGCCAGAGAAGTGTATTAGTAGATTTTTGTGTTATAAAATTGTTCTTCGTTTGAGCCTTGCATGAAGCAAAAACATAAGAAAAAATAAATGCAGGTATAATCCACTTCATAAAAAATTTTATCAAAAAGGATGAGTAAGAATGTTGACCTGTAAAGTAAGTAAACATTTGTGTTGGATTGGCAGCTTGCAAATAAAATCCTGCTAAAAATTTCCGGAATGTAAAAATTCAATTAAATACTTAACTGAGAAATACCACGCCGCCAGCATGTCCTAAAATTTAAAGGTCATTAAACCTATACTTTTTGAACATTCCGTGGCCGCATATAGCTTGCAGTAAGCGCCGAAAAACCGGCTATCAATGCACCTATCAGGGCAGTTATCAAAAATAAAAGAAAGGAATTTGAAGATTTTAATATGAGCATTGAAACGCGATGCGCAAGTATATTATCATTATTACTACTTATCCAAAACGACATTATACCCCACAGCAAAAACAAGGCAGTAAAGCCAGCGAAGAAAGAAACAACGGGCGTTTGCGGTATGAAGGCTGCAACTAAAAACGCAACGATCGCAATACTCCACCATGGAAAATACAGGCATGCGCAGAAGCTAAGCAACATGATTAATATGATAGTGATTAAAAATTTCATAGAAAAAATTAGTGTTATAGTTCAGAATTATGCACTTCTATAAGAGAATTTCATTTTACCCTTTACACGTTTATCATTCGCTTCACTGGCCTTCATTATCCAAAGAGGAAAATAGGCACCCTTTACCCATGTATCTATGCCGTTATCATAATATTTACTGCCCGGATTCCCGCTTTCTCCACCCGGATACACCCCCCAGGCTTGTGTTTCAGGGGTTAAGCTTACCACCATTCTCCAGCTTGGGCCATGGTTGGTATTTGTAGCATTAATAGTATTAGTTCCTCCGCCTATGGGTAAATGCAGCCTGCTGAAGGCATCAAGTTTAGCGAGGTGTTCCACCCTTGTATCCTTATATTTTCCCCATTCAAGACGGCCCTTTTTATCTGCGTTTTTAATGGTAGTCATTGCTTTTTTAAACGCAGCCGTCATTATATCAGGCAAGGTTTCTACGCCTGGAGTATTTATATTATCGATGAATTTAAACGCTGAATCTTTCAAAAGATTATTAAGCAGCGTGCTTTCATACGGGCGAAGTAGGGCATCGCCATGTGCCAGTAATTCATCGTCCCATATTTTATTTTCGAGCGTGTCCCACGTCACTACGAACATGGTGGCGCCTTTTGAATGAATATCGTTTATAAAATTCCAATTTTTTAAAACGTCAAAATATTTAAGCTCATCTCCATCCAATTTTTTTACATCAACATTTTTAATAATAAGCGGCATAGCCATTTGCGCAAATACATTGTAGTTATTAGTTTGAAGCTTCATCATATCCTGCGGCGTTATATTATTCATTGCGCTCAACCTTTTGTTTATCTCCCATCCCCTGTAAACAGGAAAACTTCCGCCGAGATAATATGGATAAGCACTATCCGCCGGCAATTGATTGGCACTGCTTACAAAGCCTCTTCCAGGATTAACAATATGTGGATTTTCATCCTGTGGAATTACCCCTTGCCAAAAATAACTACTGTCTGTGCCGGGCATTACAAAGTCGCCTTGTCTTCGCCATTTCGCCGGAAATGCACCCTGGTCCCACAATGCGATGTCCCCGTTTTTGCAGGCGAATATGCAGTTCTGGCCGGGCGTTTGCAGGTATTTTATGGCTTCTAAATAATCATCATAGTTCTTTGCTTTATCTAAAAGTGTAAACATTTTTAACTCATTACTTGCGTCATGTGCCTTCCACCTTACTGCATAATATTTATTGTCAGTTTCCCTTAATCCGTGATAGCTCTTATCGTACATCACTGGCCCAATGTTAGTGTAGGCTACTGTATCCAAATAATCCGGCTCGCCTTTTACTTTTATATCTTCTACCCTCAATGTGGTTGCATGCCACTTATCGTCAAACGAATATTCCTTCCTGCTATCATCACGAAATTTTACTTCATAATAATCTCTTACATCCCGCCCGGCATTGGTAAAGCCAAAGGCGCAATTGTCGTTGAAGCCAATAATAATCGCAGGCGCACCAGGGAAAGAAACACCATAAGCATTAAAATTGGGCGTTACTATTTGCATTTCAAACCAAAGTGATGGAAGGTTCAATGACAGGTGAGGATCATTGCAAAGTATAGGATAGCCGCTTTTGGTTTTTGACCCACTTACGGCCCAATTATTACTACCGTTGGCAGGATCAGGCTTTTGCTCTTTTATGTTGACAGTGTCTTTCTTACCAAAATAAAGAGAGTCCGCACTTGCAGGTATTTTTACCTCAACCGCAGGCTTCGGATATAGGGTACCGTTAGGAACAATAGGATCCAGCGAATCCATGATCACGGGATAAATTTTATCAAAGTCTCCCGTGGAGAAAGCAGATTTGGCATTCGTCTTTTCAAAATCATTTTCACTTCCTGCAAGGTCAAAGCTCATATATTTTAAAAAGAGCGCCGTTTTTAAATTGGTCCATTTTTCAGGATAATAGCCCAGCAATTTATATTCAATAGGAAGGCCGCTTTGGTTTAAAGATTCTATATAAGCATTTATTCCTGCTGTATAGTTATCACACTCTGCCAACGTTGCCGGATCTTTTTCAACTTCTTTTAAAGAATTTTCGGCTGCGAATACCATACCCAGCCTGCGCTTATCGCGATCGAAATCAAGGCCTTTCTTTCCAACGAGCTCGCTTATTCTTCCTGCTGCAGCATGCGTTTGAAACTCCATTTGCCAGAGCCTGAATTTTGCATGCAAATATCCCTGTACAAAATATGCATCGTTATCCTGCTCCGCAAAAACATGGGGAACAAGACGATCATCAAAATAAACATTTACATTCCCCTTTACCTGCGGAAATGAAAGGTCTGCGGAAAAGTTTTCATCAACCGGTTCTGCATTTTGCCAAACACCGCTTTGAGGTGCCATCAACTTTCCCAAAGGCACGGGAAGTAACAATGATGTATTGAAAACGATGATTAGAGCAGTGGTGATGATTCCAAAAATCGCGAAAGGAATTATTCTCATATTTAAATTTGGGCCTGTAAAGTAATAAAAGATTTTGACCAAACTTAGAAGCTATGGCCAGGTTACACTGAATTTAAAATAGCAATAAGATTTGAAAGCTCGGCAATTGTATTAAAAGAATGTAAAACGATTCGTAACCGCTCCCGGCCTAACGGTACGGACGGATATAAAATTGCACGAACATCAAAATTATTTTGTTGTAAAATATCAGCAACTTTTTTTACCTGTTCATTGCCAGGTATTACGACTCCCTGTATGGGTGTATCGCTATTTATCACCTCATGTTTTGAATTATGTTTTTTGAAAAAATTGATGAGCTCGTGAAGCTGCTTTCTTTCGTTTTCTAAAGTCGGAAACAGGTGATAGGATGCAGCAATAGCCGATATTTCAGCAGGTGGCAGCGCGGTACTGTAGATAAACGGACGGGCGAAGTTTATTAAATATTCTCTCAGTTTTTTTGAGCCGAGGATTATCGCACCGTGCGCTCCGCATGCTTTGCCAAAAGTGTGCACTCTTGCAAAGCATTTATCTTGAAACCCGGATGCCTGTGCAAGTCCCTCTCCCATTTCTCCAATTACACCGGTAGCATGAGCTTCATCAATTATCAGCGCTGCATTGTGTTGTACACATAATACTGCAATTTTATCGAGCGGCGCAGTATCTCCATCCATAGAAAAAACAGATTCCGTTACCACGAAGATATTGCTGACAGTACCGTTGGCTTTTGATATTTTTTTTTCAAGATCATTTATATCATTGTGCAGAAACGATAGCGAATCTGAAAATGATAAGCGGATGCCATCGCGGAGCGAAGCATGGCTTAGCTGATCATAAATAACCACATCGCCTTTTTTTGGTACAGAAGCAAGCAAGCCTATATTCGCATCATAACCTGAATTGAAAATTAAGCCGGCTGGCGCCGCATGAAAATTCGCAATAAGATGCTCTGTCTCTTCTATTAACGCATAATTGCCTGAAAGTAGCCGTGAGCCTGTACTCCCGTGCGGAAGGAGCGTGGAATCTACATTTTTATTTAGTAAATTATTTTTTACGATGCCGAGATAATCATTGCTGCAAAAATCTATTTTGCCATCATTTAGAATAAGCGAACGCAAGCAATTTGCCTGCCTTCTTTCCCGCAGTTTTTTTTCCAGAAATTCTTCGTTCATAAAACAAAGATATGCTTCGCCTAAATGAGGATAGTATTTGTATTAATCGGAGAGCAAACAATTAAACAATATTGTGCTCAATATTTACCTGGCTTTTTTTGTCCTGATAATCATTTTAATTATTAATCTTTGCAACAAGCGATACAATCAAAAAAGCTGGCCTATTTATGGCAGCATGTTTGTAACTATAAGGCTTAAAAAATTACAAAATGAAATTATTTACTTTCTTACTACTTATCTTTTTTATTGCAACATTTTCTTCGTGCGAAAGTTACCGGCAAACGGATGGCGAAGTGGTAAATGGAACACCGAGCCGCGCCGACACTGTTTTACCACATAAATATCCACCAATGCAGGAAGCAAAAATATCAGCAACTGAAGAGCCAGCCGGTGTTTATAAAAGATAATTTCTGGGCTCGGTTACTATGATATTCTTAAATAGGATCTTGTCATGCCATGGTTAGTTCACTACTGCAAAGACGACCTATTTTTCAAATAAGTTTTAGATGGAAACTTTATCTCCCGATACAAAAAATATTTTAGGCCTGCAATTAGTAACGGATCCAAGGTGGGTTGACCTTGCCGCGATTTCTCTCGAAGATATCCTTACAGATCATGCCTGGTGTGAACAGAAAGCTGCTAATAGTTGCATCTCTTTAATTCAAAAATATAATGATAGGGAACAATTGGTGAACGAGCTCTCGCCAATAGTTACAGAAGAATGGGGCCACTTCCGGCAGGTGGTTGCTGAATTGAGAAAACGAAATCTTCCTTTGGGCAAGCAGCGTAAGGATGAATACGTAAACAAGCTACTGGAATTTCAGAAAAAGGGGGGCAGTCCGCAGGAAAGGTTACTGGATCAATTGCTGACGATGGCGCTAATAGAAGCCAGGAGCTGTGAGCGTTTCAAGCGACTAAGCGAAGGACTAACAGACGAGTATATGCGAAGATTCTATCGCAGGTTTATGGAAAGCGAGGCAGGCCACTACACTTTATTTATCAATCTTGCTGAAACATATTTACCTCAACAAATGGTAAGAAGACGCTGGAAAGAATGGCTTGAATATGAATCAGTAACTATGCTAAATATGGAGGTGAGGGGTGATAGAATACATTAATTTTAATTGCAGCCAAATCGATTGTGATATTTTTAAAGCAAGCATTTCTTTTAATATCAATATTCAGCATGACTTAAAATTACCCTCAGAAAATTACTTGATGGTTTGAAATATCCTGCTCCAGCGTGGGCCATTATCATAACTGAACCAGATAAGCGAAGCTTTACCTACTACATGGTCCTCGGGAACAAAGCCCCAGAAGCGGCTGTCAAGAGAATTGTGACGGTTGTCTCCCATCATCCAATAATAATTCATTTTAAAAGTATAAGAAGTGGCAGGCTTATCATTTATAAAATATTGCCCGTTCTTCTCTTCAAATTTATTTTCTTCATATACAGTAATACTGCGCTTATATCGAAGAAGGTTTTCCGGCGTGAGCTGTATGGTGGCTCCTTTTTTCGGTATCCACATTGGACCATAATTATCTTCGCTCCAATTGTTTGCTGCTACGTATGGAAACAGAATAATACTCTCGTCGGGCGTATGAATAATCGGCTCAATACTCACGACGCCCGGTATCATTTTCAATGACGCCATTTCCCCGTCCGTCATGCTTATCTGGTATTGGGTGTTATCTATTTGATACACCTGGTTTTTATTTCTGTCATCTATATTATCCTGTATGCCTATTGAGTTTAACTGGTCCGGATCGAGTGGCCTGGAAGTTTTTACTGTGTATGAAAATTCATGATAAGGTGGAAACTTTTGTGCTACACCATCTATATACAACACCCTGTTCTTTATTTGTAAAGTGTCCCCGGCAATGGCCACACAGCGCTTTATAAAATTTTCACGTTTATCTACAGGCCTTGTTATAATTATGTCACCATATTGATCCCATGTCCTGGCGCGGGCTTCCTGTTCTGATATATGCTCCATCATCATCCGGCGTTGAATTTCCTGGTAATAAGTTACCCTCGATCCAAAATTTTCTTCATCATTTATCAGCGTATCATTTACCGGAAAGTTGAAAACGACTACATCGTTGCGGTGAACAGGACTTGCAAACCATCTTGTATAAGGTATATGAAGCCATTCTACATACGACTTGGTATTAGTACCCATAATAGTGTGATGCATAAAAGGCAAAGCCAATGGAGTATTGGGTATTCTTGGGCCATAACTGAATTTGCTTACAAAAAGAAAATCATTCACAAGCAAAGTTTTTTCCATTGAAGGCGTGGGTATGGTGTAAGCTTCAAAGACGAATGTACGGATGATAGTGGCGGCTACAATTGCAAATACCGCTGCGTCTATCCATTCCCGTGCAGCTCCTTTCTTATAATTTTTTACAACAGGAATACCTGCATATCTTTCTTTGTCGGAAAAACCCAGGTAAGGGAAATAAATAAATGGAAAAAAAATTGCCAGGGTGTGATGATGTAGTCCAAACCTGCCAAAGTGCTCAACAAATTTTATGTAAATCCAAACGGTAACAAAAAAACCAACTACTGGAATAAGCTGAAGAAAAAACCATATCTTTTTCAACTGCATTTTTTCAATCATGCACCATGTATTGTATAATGGAATCAATCCTTTCCAGCCTTCCATGCCCGCCTTTTGAAACATGCGATACAAGCCTATTGCAGGAATGAGAATCCAAAAAATAAATATTATGTAAAGAATAGCCATTAGTTAGTTTTTTTAATCGCCCAAAAGTACCATATAAAGTTTCTACCTGAAAAACGGTTTTAAAATAGTTATCATTAGTTTAACAAAAGAGAAAATTAAGAGAGAAGTAAGATGAAATTATTCAATTAATATATCCTTTAAAAGCGTATTTATTTCGGCGGCTTTATTCATAATCATAAAGTGTCCACCGCCTTGAATAACATAATCAGCATTTATTTTTTTTATGGGAAAGATGTGATCATTTGTTCCATGAATGTGCACGACATTTTCCGGCTGCCAATCGTTTTTCCAGTTTACAATTTCATTCGCTGCCCAATTGGTGTATTGTTGCCCGATATTTTTTCTGTATTCTTTTACTAAATTCAATTCAGCCTTATTGGTGATGCCGAGGTTATAATTTTGAATTGGCTCAAATAAACGAAAGGAACGAAGTGGAAATATCTTGTGAATCTGTGATTTTCCTGTAAGCCGCATCCAGCGGGGCATTTCGCGAAATGACTTAACGCTGGAGATTAAAATAACCTTTTCCGTTTTTATCATCTTTGCCATTTCTATGCACATAATTCCACCAAAAGATAAACCCAGCAACACAGGATTTTCGTGCTTTATATTTTCGCTCATGCGCTTCGCATACGCAGCTATGTTTTCTTTTTTACCAGGGATAAGCCAGGGAATAAAATGAACATTGTAGTTACAAAAATCCAGGTTTGCAAACACTCTTTCATCTGCACCAAAGCCGCTGATGCAATAAAGGTGTTTCGTATTGTTTGGAGGAAAAGGCAGGCTTAATGAATTTATTTTTTAGGCAGCACATAATTTTCCACGTCATCTGTTGTAATGGTTTTTCCCGAAAGTATAATAAGCCTTTCCACAACATTACGCAGCTCACGAACATTCCCAGTCCAGTTATGTCTTTGAAGAAGCTCCATCGCTTTCTGATCCATCTCTTTTATAGACTGGCCATATTCATTTCCTATATCAATCAAAAACCTTTCAACTAATAATGGAATATCCGCCAGGCGATCGTTAAGCGAAGGCACGTGTACAATTATTACCCCGAGACGATGGTATAGGTCAAGACGAAAATGTTTCTCTTCTACTTCCTTTAGTAAGTCCTTATTAGTAGCCGCAATTACACGCACATCAACATTAATATCCTTATCTGCACCTACTCTTGTAATCTTGCCTTCCTGCAAAGCCCGTAATACTTTTGCCTGTGCATTGATGCTCATGTCACCTATCTCATCAAGAAATAATGTGCCTCCATTCGCTTGTTCAAATTTGCCGATGCGTTGTTTAACAGCGGAAGTAAAGCTTCCTTTTTCATGACCGAATAATTCGCTTTCTATAAGTTCGCCGGGTATGGCCGCGCAATTCACCTCCACCATTGGCCCCTTTACACGGTTGCTTTTTTCATGTATCCATCTTGCCACTAATTCTTTTCCTACCCCATTGTCGCCTGTTATTAAAATGCGTGCTTCTGTAGGTGCAATTTTTTCTATGGTGTCTTTTATTTTTTTAATAGGAGCAGAATCTCCAACAATCTCCTGCACTTTGCTTACCCTTCTTTTAAGGACTTTCGTTTCTTCAACAAGCGTTGTTCTTTCCATTGCATTGCGAAGGGTTATGAGCAGGCGATTTAAATCCGGCGGCTTGGAAATGTAGTCAAAAGCGCCCTTCTTTACTGCTTCTACAGCGGTTTCTATATTCCCATGTCCACTAATAATTATGATTGGGGTGCCATCATTTATCTCCTTCGCCCGTTCCAGGAATTCAATGCCATCAACCTTTGGCATTTTGATATCGCACAATACTAGGTCATAATTTTTTTCTTTGAATTTTTTTAGGCCTTCTTCACCATCGGCTGCTTCGTCAATTGTATATCCTTCAAAGCTGAGAATTTCATTTAAAGTTTTCCTGATACTTTTTTCATCATCTATTATAAGAATTGACGGCATAATTTTTCTTATTTAAATTTCTTGTTTAAAATCCTTTAGACAAGCTTTCAAAATTAATACAATATGATTTCAACGTTAGCACGTCATATGGAAGCTTACTTTAATTGAAACGACGGAAGTATAAAAAATATTCTTTTCTACACAAACTTTCAAAAAAGTCAGCAATGGCGATTTCACAGAAATAAATTTGACGGAAGATTTTATTTTTTTTGGACACTTATTGGATTCTTTATTATAACAAAGCCGGGGTATGGATGTGTTATTGGCGCAATATACAAAAATGCAAAGAAACATGTTATTCTGCTTCCATCATTAACCAGGCTTTTATAAATCCGTCTAACTCGCCGTCCATTACAGGATTTATATTGCCTACTTCATAATCAGTGCGATGGTCTTTAATCATTTTATAAGGGTGAAAAACATAGCTTCTTATCTGGCTGCCCCACTCAATTTTTTTCTTGGTAGCGTTTGTAACGTTTTGCGCTTCCTGGCGCTTCCTCATCTCTTCTTCATACAGCCGGCTTTTTAGCATTGCCATTGCTTTCTCGCGGTTCTCACCCTGGGTTCGTGCTTGCTGGCATTCGACTATTATGCCTGTTGGCTTGTGTGTTAGGCGTACTGCCGTTTCTACCTTGTTCACATTTTGACCACCACTGCCACCGCTTCGGAAGAAAGCCCATTCTACATCAGCAGAATTTACTTTTATCTCGATGGTATCATCAATTAACGGGTATACATACACGCTGGCGAAACTCGTATGCCTGCGGGCATTGCTGTCAAACGGGGATATACGAACAAGCCGGTGCACACCGCTTTCCGCTTTCAAAAAACCGTAGGCGAACGGGCCATCAAATTGCAATGTTGCACTTTTTATTCCGGCGCCATCGCCTGCCTGGTAATCGAGTTCGGTAACACTCCATCCTTGCTTTTCACCATACATTCTATACATGCGAAGTAACATGTCCGCCCAGTCCTGGCTTTCAGTGCCACCAGCGCCACTATTGATTTGCAGGATGGCTGGCATTTCATCTTCCGGCTTATTAAGGGTGCTTTTAAACTCCGCTTCTTCAATAGCTGATTCTGCCTGCGCATAAGCTTCTTTCACCTCTTCTTCAGAAGCTTCTCCTTCTTTCCAGAACTCAAAGAGCACAGCGAAATCATCCACTTTAGTTTGTACATTATTAAAGAGGTTCATCCAGAACTCATTTAATTTTATATCTTTTAAAACGGAAGTTGCCCGTTGATTATCATTCCAAAACCCGGGCGAAAGTGAAAGCTGCTTATCGTTATTTATTTTTTCCTGGCGGTTCTCAACGTCAAAGAAACCTCCTCAAGACCAAAATACGGTCCCTCAAATCCTTTAATTGTTCTGTTGTCATGGGCGCAAATATAAGGTTGATTGTGTTAATGGAATCATACTTCCGCTATCCTTTACGATCATTCATTAAATTTGCTTTTTAATAAATCAATAACGCATGCTGACAATCGTAACAGAACTTTTTGAAAGAGATTTAAATAAACTAATCGAAGAAATTGAAGGCTATAAAGATGAAAGTGATATCTGGAAAACCGGGGGGAATATCAGTAATTCCGCGGGTAATCTTGTGCTTCATCTTATAGGAAACCTGAAACACTTTATAGGCGCAACGCTTGGTAATACTGGCTACATCCGCGAAAGGGAAAAAGAATTTTCTGAAAAAGATGTTCCAAAAATACAGTTGATTAATAAGTTAAAAGAAACTATGGGTATTGTAAAAAATACATTGTTGCATTTGCCGGAAGATGATCTTGACAAAGATTTCCCGGTGGAGATCGGAGGTAAAATTTCATCAACCCAATATATCCTGGTTCATTTGCTGGCACATTTGAATTATCATTTGGGCCAGGTAAATTACCATCGCCGGCTATTGGATTAAAGCTTTTTAAAAAATTTCCATCATACGATCAAAACAAGGCATAGCAGACTTTGTATATTGCGATACTATGGCCTTTACAAAAATTTCATTAACAGGGTATAAAAATTACCAGGCACGTACTTTTCATTTTACTGAAAGGATAATAGGGATATGTGGTTTAAATGGAAAAGGAAAAACGAACCTGCTTGATGCGATCAATTACCTGTGCTTTACTAAAAGTTATTTTTCAAAATCAGATCTGCTGAATGTAAATTTTGGTAGTGAAGGCTTCCGGCTGGAAGGCGAATTAGATGGAAAAAATAACGCAGATGAGCGGCCAAATAAAATTGTGTGTATCTATCGCACTTCTCTGAAAAAAGAATTTTTTCTTGATGATGTTGGTTATACAAAATTTTCCCATCATATCGGGAAGGTGCCATGCGTGATGATCGCGCCAGATGATATTCAAATGATAACAGGCGGAAGTGAAGAAAGAAGAAAATTCCTTGACACACTTATAAGCCAGGTTGATCCGCAGTATCTGCAGCATCTTATAATTTATAATAAAGTTATACAACAGCGTAACAGCTTTTTAAGAAATGAATCTCCACAGAAATCTTTTGATACACAATTGCTGGATGCATTGGATGCGCAACTGATTGCACCGGGGAATTATATTTATCAAACAAGGTTAAAATTTTCAGCGCAACTGGTTCCCTTCATAAAGAAATTTTATAAACAAATATCAGGCAATGACGAAACGATTTCTGTTGAATATAGCAGCCAGCTTAAAGAAGATGATATTCGTTCAATATTGATTAAGTCAAGGCAAAAAGATATGCTCACACAGCGCTCAAATGCGGGTGTGCATAAGGATGACCTCAATTTTTTGCTGAATGAAAATATCTTCAAAACAACTGCTTCTCAAGGCCAGCGCAAGAGCTTACTGTTCGCCTGCAAGTTTGCCGAGTTCGAATTATTGCTTTCTGTAAATAACGTTGCTCCTCTCCTGCTGCTTGATGATGTTTTTGAAAAACTCGATGAAGAACGAATGAAAAATTTGTTGCAATACGTTTGTGAAAATAATAATGGCCAGGTATTTATAACTGACACACACCGAGAGCGGCTGGAAGCAGCTCTTGCAGAATTCAAAAACGAGGTTCAGATCATTCAGTTAACATAAATGTTTTAGCTTTTTTCATTTCCTGTAGCGCCACATCAATGCTTCTGCTTCACATTTACCAGAAAATCATTTGTCTTATCTTTAAACTATGGCTGAAATAACGCTTGGTGACGCATTAAAAGATTTCCTTAATAAAAGCAGGCTCAAAGGAGGTGTGCAAGCATTGCAGATAGAAGATGCGTGGGAAAATATTATGGGTAAAACTATCGCCCGCTATACTGATAAAATTGAAATAATAAAATCCACTTTATTCATTTACTCAACCGTCGCACCTTTAAAGAACGAATTACTTTATCAAAAAGAAAAAATAATTGAAAGAGTAAACGAAGCCTTGGGTGAAAAGGTGATAAAAGAGGTTGTGATAAGGTAATGCCTAGCACCCCTATCCCCTAAAGGGGTAACAAGACTGACTGACAAACTCCAAATACCATTGTCGAGTTTTTTTTTATTAATATCTTTCTTATAAGATAGTTTCTTCCCAGCGAATAAAGGTGGGAATATCGGTTAGATGTTATTCCCCTTTAGGGGTTAGGGGTAATTCTCGGATCTATAATTCCATACAACACATCTGCCAGGATGTTTGCAATCACAAAAATAGCTGCCGCAAAAAGTACCGAGCCCATTACTACCGGGTAATCCAGTTTTTCTAAGGCATCAACCGTGACTTTTCCAATCCCTTTCCAGCCGAAAATATATTCAACAAAAAAGGCGCCTGCAAGTAGCTCTGCGAACCAACCTGTAATAGCAGTGACCACAGGATTCAATGCATTGCGCAGAGCATGGCGATAAACAACCTGGGTACGGCTCAGGCCTTTTGCATAAGCGGTTCTTATATAATCATGGTTAAGTACATCAAGCATGGAACTTCTTGTAAGTTGCGTAATAATGGCAAGCGGCCTTATACCTAATGTGAGTGCGGGCAAAATTAAATTCTGTAACGTCAGGTAACGTTCACCGGTAGTTTCATCAATCGCAAACCAACTACCTGTAAAAGACAAACCTGTGTAAGGATGGAGCACTATTCCAAACAAATAGGCGATAATTATTGCCATAAAAAAAGAAGGCGCAGATATGCCAATAACACTTGCAAAAACTGATGACGTATCAAGCCATGTATTTTGCTTTACTGCTGCAAGAACGCCAAGAAAAATTCCCGCAATTGTAGCAAAAAACATTGCAGCAAACGCAAGCAACAGCGTGCCGGGCAAGGCTTCCATCAACACAGTAACCACTTCTTTTTTAGTTTGGTAACTCCTGCGCAAATAGGGAATTTTAAAAGCTAATTTTTTGTCACCACCAAAGAAAATGCCGTGCAGTTTTTTATCGGCTATTTCCTTCTTCGAATGAATAGCTATTGGCGAGACATCGTTTAAATAAAGAAGGAATTGTTTCCATTTTGGCTGATCCAGGTAAAGCTCTTTGCGAATATTATCCATCGTTTGCTTGTCGCCTGTTTGCCCCACGATAAGCCTTGCCGGGTCAGCAAATGCCTGGAAAATAAAAAATACAATTACTACAACACCTGCTAAAACGAGGAGGCCGTATAAAGATTTTTTTAAGAGGAGTTTAAGCATTACTACACTCTTTTAATTCGGGTGTTCGACTATTAATATCCAGGTTTTATTATTGACCTTTTCCATAAATAATTATTGTAGAGCTTTGTTCAAGTCTGCCCATCCCCATTTATTTTCTACAACGGATCCATTCATCAAATACAATTCAGGATTGGTGCGGGCCGCGGTTTTCAATGCGGTTGCATCCAGGCTTAATACCGGCAGGTTAAAATTATTTTTTTCATTAAAAAAACGCTGCGCAGCATCTGCCTGCGAAGCCACAATATAAACGGGTAATTGTTTTTGTTTTGCCATTGTATATATTGACGTAAAATTGGTAATCCAGTAATCAGTGCCAACTGAAAGATCTTTTACAAAAAACAAATAGTAATGCCCGTTGCTGCCCAGCAAGGCTTCGGTGGAATCGTTACCAGATGAAGTTGATAAATAAAAGTCTTTCACAGGCGGCTCATTATTACTTCCTTTTTCAACAATAAAATCCTCCCTGCTCACAAACTCCCACGTAGAATCCGGGATATTTTTCCTGGTAAACTCCTGCTCCTTTCCATTTTTTTTATAAATGAATTTAAAATCCTTTTTATCCGGAATGGCATTGGCAGGCATTTTTCGAAGCTCCAGTAAATTGTTTCCTTTCTTAAAGGGAAGACAATCTACAACAGGAAGGTGGCGCATTACAAACCATTGAAAGCCGAGCACGATAAAAACTGAAATCAATAAAATAATAAAATTGGCCGCAGGTGTAAGAACGGGAATAATATACCTGGACCCAAAAAATATAATAAGAATCAACGCAAGTAAAATAAGGTCTTTAATAAAAGATTGCATTGCAGTAAGCGGAATGCAATCGCCGAAACAACCACAGGTAGAGATCTTACCTGAGAGCACTGCATAGCCGGTTAAAAAACTAAAGAAGATGATCAGGAGCAAAAGCAACAGGCTAAAAAATCTTTTCCATATACCAAGCAAAATTCCTACGCCCACTATAATCTCTAACGTGATCATTATTATAGAAAATGGCAACGCATAATTGTGAAGCCAATTCATAGTATTTGTGAGGCCCGGGTTTTGCGCCCACACTTCAAAAAATTCCTGCATCTTGTAAGACAAGCCCAGTGGATCATTCGCCTTCACCAATCCTGAAAAAATAAAAAGAATGCCAACCAATACCCGTGAAATATTTACCAATAATTTCATAATCAAATTTAAATAAACACTGTTTTCTTAAGCGGCTAATATTAATGCAAACGCTGCATAGTTTAAGATGTCATAATAGTTTGATTCTATGCCCTCGCTCGCTAAAGTCAATCCATCGTTTTGTACAATTTGCTTGATGCGAAGAATTTTTGAAAGAATAAGGTCAACAAAACTTTCCTGGCTCATGTCACGCCAGGCTTCGCCGTAATCATGGTTTTTATCTTCCATTAATTTTTTTGCCAAAGAAATTTTTTCATCATAGCGGCTAACAGTGTCTTGTAATTCCAGCTCTTCTATTTCATCATCATCTATATCCAATTGTATCAACCCAATCACTGCATAATTTAAAATGCCCATAAACTCGCCGGGTATATCATCGCTTATTTTTTGAATTCCTGTTTGCTGGATATTGCGTATGCGCTTTGCCTTTATGTAGATTTGATCAGCTATTGAAATAGTTCTGTAAACTCTCCACGAGGTGCCGTAGTCCTTCGTTTTCTTTATAAAAATTTCCCTGCACCTGCTAATGGTGGTGTCGTATTGCGTATCGGTAGTAACTTGCATATAATCGCCAAATTTAAACATAATCAAATAATGTTCTCACTCAATTGCAAGGGCAAATTAGTTTTATTAGATAAGCCGCTGATTATGGGTATTGTAAATGTAAACCAGCAATCATTTTATGCAGGAAGCCGTGTGAATAGCGCAGATGAAATAATAAAGAAGGCCGGTCAAATGATAAAGGAAGGTGCAGATATATTAGACATTGGCGGCCAAAGCACGAGGCCTGGAAGTAAAAGAATTTCTGTAGATGAAGAGCTTTCCCATGTATTGCCTGCTATAAAATTAATAACTGAAAATTTTGAAAATATTATTCTTTCGATTGATACTTATGATGCCCAGGTAGCAAGAAACGCTGTGACGGCAGGCGCTTCTATCGTGAATGACATAAGCGCGGGCAACATGGATGATGCAATGATTGATACTGTTGCGGCATTAGAGGTTCCTTACATAGCGATGCACATGAAGGGCGTTCCTGAAACAATGCAGCAGCAAGCGATGTATGATGATGTAACTAACGAAGTACTGGATTTTTTCATAAAGAAAATAGACCAATGCAGGAAAGCCGGCATTAAAGATATTATTATAGATCCCGGTTTTGGCTTTGGGAAAAAAATCGTACACAATTTCACCTTACTAAAAAATCTTTCTTTATTAAAATTGCTTGATGTGCCAATACTGGCGGGTATTTCAAGAAAATCCACTATTTATAAAACACTTGATGTCTCCGCCGAAGAAGCACTTAACGGCAGCACGGTACTTAATACCATTGCGCTGCAAATGGGAGCAAATATTTTGCGTGTGCATGATGTGAAGGAGGCGAAAGAAATCGTGACATTGTTAGATGCTTACGGCAAAGCTTAGACGCTATTTATTTTGTAACGCCGTCACATTTTTTTTTAAAGTAAAATGCCAGGCTTTATTAGCCTGGCATTTTGCACTGATAATTTAATTTATTTATTTCTTAGGCGGTGTTGCGTTTTGCTGTTGCTGTTGCTTTTGCATTTGTTGCTGCATCATTTCCTGCTGCTGTTGTTGCATTGCCTGTTGTTTCGCTTCCATTTCTTTCTCATACTGGTCCTGTGAAATTATGTCTGTAACTGCCACATCAAAAAAGAGGATTTCATCAGGGCCGATCTTCGGCGGAGAACCATGTTTTCCGTATCCTAAAGAAGAGGGGATTATTAATTTTCCTACACTTCCTTTCTGCATCATCTTAAGGCCATCTATCCATCCTGGCATTACTCTGAAGGTGCCCATATCAACATACAAAGGCTCAACATGCTGGAACTTCGGATCAGTGTTGGAATCGAATGTGCTGTCATTAAATGTTTTGCCGGTGTAGTTCATAACCGCAACATCATTTTGTGTAAGCTTCGCCCCTGTGCCCGGAGTATTGGTAATAACGTACACACCCCATGGACTCTTTTCTGCTTTAAGGTTATTTTTACTTAAGTAAGCTTCTATTATCGCGTCATCTTTTTTTACCTGGTCTGCATTTGTAGCCAGTTCTTTTTCAATAGTCGTTACTGTTTTTTTATATGCCTTTGCTTTAGCCGCAGGCGCATAAGTTTTTGCCGTGCTGTCCGCTGATTGTGCATCAGGAAATACTTTTGCTATTTTAAATGTCTGGTATATGTACTGGCCTTTTTGCATCCAGGGAGCGCCCTGCCCGGTTTTCATGATGCTATCAGTTGATTGCCTTATTACCAGGCTATCGCCTTCATTTACTTCTTTAAAAAAAGGAGGTAAAGTAGCTGTATCGAAAGGTACAAACCTCGGCATGCCATCGTCGTCACTGTTGATAAGGGTGCTGTCTTTGTATTTAGCGGTCATATTCAGTTCCAGTACATTTCCTTTCACAGCTTTTTTGCCGCTTTCGTTCTTGAAAAGTTTATACTCCGAGCCATCCGGTGCTTTTTTAAATTGCTGCTCAGCACATCCTGCAGCTAAAATCGCCATTGTGGCTGCTGCCAGGAAAATTGATTTGTTCATGTTTTATTTTTTTTAAAATTGGTAACTTGTTAATTGTGCCCTGCTTTCTTCAATCGCTTGTTTGAACTTCTTTATTACTTCTTCTAAAGACTCTGTGTTTTTGCCACCTGCTGCATTAAAATGACCACCACCGTTAAAATATTTCCTGGCAAAAGTATTTACATCAAAACCGCCTTTGCTGCGAAATGAACTCTTACGTTCGTCTCCGCGATCTATAATTACGGCTGCAAGCTTAATACCTTTTATACTTAAAGGAAAATTTACGAGGCCTTCTGTATCCCCGGTTTTTACATTGTATTTTATTAGGTCCTGTTGCGGAATGGCAATAAGCGCCGTATTGTATTCATAAAATACTTCCATCCTGTTTAAAAGGATATTTCCAAAAAAACGAAAACGCCCTTCTAAAAAATTATCGAAAAGATTTTCGTGCACCTGGCTATGTTCAAGGCCTTTGTCTTTAAGATCAGCGACCATCCTGTGTACACTTGAAGAAGTGGAATTAAAGCGGAAAGATCCCGTATCAGTCATTACTCCTGCATAAAGGCATTCGCTAACTCTTGTATTTATTTTATCGGAATGCCCGCTTGCAACAATAAGGTCATAAACCATTTCTGCGGTGGAACTCTTATCAGCGTTGCTTATTCCATAATCAAATGCCTCCACCTGTGGCTGCTGGTGGTGATCAATCAGTATTTTTTTTGCCTCGCTGCTTACCAGCAACGGCTCCATTCTTTTTGTCCTGTTAAGTACATTAAAATCGAGACAAAATATCCAATCTGCCTGCTTCAGCGCATTAGTTGCTTTGTCATTTTGCATTTCAAAATCAAGCACCTTTTTGGCACCGGGCATCCAACTTAAGAACGAAGCCCAGTTGGTTGGCGATATTACCGTAACCGTATGGCCAAGCTGCATAAGAAAATTATACAAGCCAAGCCCCGAACCCATTGCATCTGCATCTGGCTTCTGGTGAAAAGTAATAACGATCTTTTTCGGATCGCTAAGCAGTGGATATATTTCGGCGATAGGTTTCATAAAAGGCTGCAAATGTAGATGTATTAAGCCAATATGCCAATAAGCTGGCGATATTAGGAATCTGTTTTGCTTAAGCCGGATAATATTTTACATTAAACAATGAAAAATGTATCAGGTTGATTAAGCTTATTTACTTTTCCAGCTATTGTTATCATAATTGTAATCAGGAAATGTAGTACCAGGATCTATGATTACGCTCTTGACCCGTTCATTTGTATTTAATTTTTCAATCCATTTAGAACCGTTCTGCCAAACTTCTACCGGAATTTTTACTGAATCTGTTTTACCGCTTTCTGTTTCATATTGTAAATTAACGGGCATAGCCATCCTGTCAAGATTTTCTATGGTTACCAACGCTCCTTTTGTGACATCATTATTTACATACTTTACATCGGAAACCGCCTGGTCCAGCCTGTAATTTTCTATAAACATTCCTTTCCAAAACCAGCCAAGGTCCTCTCCTGCTGCGTTCTCCATAGTTCTGAAAAAATCCCACGGTGTCGGATGTTTGTAAGCCCACGTTTTAATATAAGTCTGAAATGCGTAATCAAATCTTTCGGGACCGAGTATTTCATTTCTTAATAACGTAAGAGCATACCCGGGCTTGGTATATAATGCTAAACCGATGTTTGCTTCCTGAAGTGCATCGGGTTCACTCATAATTGTTTCGCTGTTATTGCCAAACATATATTTATAGAAAGCGCTCCTGTTGCCGGCTTTACGTGCATATTCGCCATTATTAAAATCTACTGCAGCAAGGCCGTTAATAAAAGTGTTGAAGCCTTCATCCATCCAGCCATATTTTCTTTCATTGCTACCCACAATCATTGGGAACCATGTGTGGCCAAACTCGTGATCAGTAACGCCGAAAAGCCCCGCTCCCTTTGACCTGTAGCGGCAAAATACTATGCTGGGATATTCCATACCACCGATATTGCTGGCAACATTTGTAGCGGTATTGTAAGGATATTCATACCATCTTTTAGAATAATTTTCAAGACTGCCTTTTACATATTCAGTTGCTCTTCCCCATGCACTATCCCCATTTGATTCAACAGGGTACACGCTCATAGCAAATCCCTTTCTGCCCGACGGAAAATCTATTCTTGCTCCGTCCCAGATAAAAGAGGTAGAAGCGGCCCATGAAACATCTCTTGCATTATTCAGTTTAAAGTGCCAGGTTAACTTATCTTTTTTCGGGCGTGAAGAAGGATCGATTACTTCTTCCGCGCTTCTTATGATAACAGTTTTCTCACTTTGCTTTGCTTCGTTATACCTCTTAAGTTGTGTGGGCGTTAAAACTTCCTGCGGATTTTGAAGTTCTCCTGCGCCTACAATTAACTGGTGCGCCGGGGCAGTAATGGTGTAATCATAATCGCCATAGTCAAAGTAGAACTCGCCTGCTCCCAAATAAGGTAAAGTGTTCCATCCTTCTATATCATCATACACGCACATGCGAGGATACCATTGTGCAATGGCATATATTTTACCATTTTTTGTATCCTGTATGCCTGTCCTGTCTGAGCCGTATTTAGGTATAAAATATGAGTAATCAATTTTAAACTGAACAGAACCGCCATTGGCCGTAAGCGGTTGGGAAAGGCGCAGTTGCATACGTGTATCCGTAATTACGTTGGTGACTTTTCCAGGAGATTTACCTTTTGCACCAGGCAGCAGGCTAACTGATTTAATGGTATAGCCACCTTCAAATGTTGAGTTCACATCTCCATAACGGCTACGGCCAAGCGCAGGTGTTTTTGACTGGCCACGGGAGTCAAGCCGGTAAAGGTTTTCATCAAGATAAAGCCAAAGGAAGGATAAAGGATTCGGACTATTGTTAACATAAGTAATTGTTACACTTCCTGTTATTTCGTCCTTTACATCATCGAATGAAGCATTGATTTTGTAACTGGCTTTATTTTTCCAGTATTTAGGACCCGGCTGTCCGTCTGCTGACCTGAATTCGTTTACAGAAGATGGGTAAAAATTAGGGGTAAAAAGATCATGGGGATTGTAGGTCGAACTATCCGTTTGTGCTGTAACGGAAGTACAAATAAAAATCAGTAATCCAAATAACAATTTCTTAGTTAACATGCTTTATAAGATTATTTTTTTAAAATTAAAAGTAAGACAAGGCAATGCGCTTATACGTTTATCTCGTTTTATTTTGAATATTAATTCCATTTTTTTAAAAGACCACGGCCTTCAGACTTAAATGTCGTGTCATCCTGCGTTTTATCAGGCAAAGAAAACATGTAAGCAAGATTTTGTTTGGCCATAGCTTCATTATCCTTCCTTTTATATGCTTGGGCCAATGAAAGATAATTTAGTATGAAGCCAGGGTTGAGTGATCTTGTTTTTTCAAGACATTTAATAGCGTCATCAATTTTAGCAGAAGGCAGTGCGCCAAAAAATATTTTTACAGCGGTACGTTCAAAATAATTAAGAGAGCTTACTTCGTAATACCATTTTCCAAGAATATACCAGGCTTTATAATTTTTAGGGTCATATTTTATTGAAAGATCAGCATAATATTTTATGTCTTTTACCGCTTTTATTTTCTCCTCCCCTCCTTTATCCAAAGCATCTCTTCCCATTACAAGGGCCATCACAAAGTTAGCCTCAGAATTAGCAGGATTAAGCTGCACAGCAGTGTGGGCATAGGTTTTTGCGTCACGAAAATAATTGACCCTGCTTGCCTTATCATTTTTAAGGCGGGCTCCGATCCTGCTGCAAATCTCGCTTACTTTACAAATAGCGTAAATATTTCCGGGTTGAATTTTTATAGCTTCTTTATATTTTGAAAGAGCCTGCATGTCATTCATCGCAGCTTCGCATTGATTCGCCTGGCGGATGATTTCATCTGCATTCTGCCCAAAAGAAAGGCAAGAAACAAACAGGAAACAAATTAAGACGACAGCTTTCATAGTATTGTTTTCATGTATTATAAACTAGAACTCTTTGTGCCAGCTGACGATAGCGGAGCCCTGTATTCCTTCAATGGGAGGATGCATTTTTTTAATAGAAATATTTATGGAGCGCAAGCCGGAAAATCGTTCATGGATCATGTTGCCGATGCCCATGATCACTGTTTCAAGTAAAGGAGTTGGCACATCCATTTTTTGTTTTATAATCCTGTAGATTTCTGCATAATTAATAGTCTCGTGAATGGAGGTTATCAATTCCGCTATTTCGTGAAATTCCACAGAAGCATCCACGACATAGTCATTTCCCAGGATTTTTTCTTCCTCATGTATGCCGTGAAAAGAATTGAACTGGAGATTGTGTAGTTGTACTTTGATCATATTTTTTAAAATCCTGGAGTTTAATCTAAGCAGGTTTTTCTTCTTCGCCTACAGGCATCAGATTTTTATCTGAGGGTACGGGATGCTCTAGCGTGCTTAAATATCTTTCAGCGTCGAGTGCTGCCATGCAACCGGTACCGGCTGCTGTTACTGCCTGCCTATAAACCTTATCCTGTAAGTCGCCGCAGGCAAATACACCTTCTATGTTTGTTTTAGCAGACCCGGGAATAGTCTTCACATAACCGCTCTCATCCATATCAAGCCATCCTTTAAAGATATCAGAATTAGGCTGGTGGCCTATTGCAACAAAATAAGCACTTACAGGTATATCCTGCTTTTCGCCAGTTTTATTATTTAAGATTCTTACTGATTCAACTTTATGCTCACCGAGTATTTCATCTACTTCTGTGTTCCAATAGACTTTAATATTAGATGTGCCCAGAACCCTTTGCTGCATTATTTTACTGGCACGCATTTCACCCCGGCGTACAAACATGTGAACAAAACTGCATATTTTACTAAGATACAATGCCTCTTCAGCGGCGGTATCCCCCGCTCCTATTATGCACACATCTTTTCCTTTAAAGAAAAAGCCGTCACACACAGCGCATGCGCTTACCCCGTGACCGTTAAGCCTTTGCTCACTTTCTATACCAAGCCATTTGGCACTTGCTCCTGTTGCCAATATAATACTATCAGCCTCTATCCACTTTTCTTCATCAACCTGCACTTTTAGCGGACATGCAGAGAAATCAACTTCTGTGGCGAGTCCGTAGCGGATATCAGTCCCCATTCTCTTAGCCTGCTTTTCAAAATCAATCATCATCTCCGGTCCCTGCACACCATCAGCATAGCCGGGATAATTTTCTACCTCAGTGGTAATAGTAAGCTGTCCGCCCGGTTGAATGCCCTGGTATAATACAGGTTTTAAATTAGCCCTTGCAGCATAAATTGCAGCAGTATATCCCGCGGGCCCGGAGCCTATTATAAGGCATTGCACATGTTCATTTTTTGTATCCATAATTTCCAAATTTACTGAATTTGAAGTTTTTATAAGATGTCAAATGTATATAGAAACCTTAAATAAACTTACTGGGGAATAAGAAGCGTTTTGAAGGTAGAAGCATAACCGCAAAAAGCACCCAGGGCGCCGTTATCAATATTACCTAAAACCTTATTAGGAGAGGCAAATGGATTACCAATACTCTGGTAGGCGAATTCCATAGTAAGCCAGAAATGATAAGTCGTCCGGTCTATATTGCTAAGCTTGAGAACAACGGTATCTCCATGACGGAATGAATTGCTGTCGAATCTTTTTGGATCATTGCGATCTATACCGGGATCAAGGCGAAGATCATACGTGGTGCCATCAATCAACTGGTCATCAAAAACGGACTGAAAGCCCGGGTAAAATGGTGTGCTGTTTTGTTTTGTATAATACCTTATATAATTGCCAAGGCCCGGCGGGTCGGTTGCCCTTACCACCACTACTACCTTTGATGGGTCGGTAGTAAACGGCGCTGGCTCCCACCAAAGTGAATCAATTTTTTTAGCTATCGGTGGTATTGTTGTCGAGGCATGATATTCAGTGTTGTTGGCAACTATTTTCAAATCGTATTTTGTATTTTCTTCTCCAACAAAAGCCGTTGCGAGATTTGAACTATCAATAGTGTAATAGTAAACCGCGTTCCCACCCGATGAATCAATACTATATTCCCTCAGCTTTTGTGTTTTATTTCCATTGGACACATACACCATAGCATCGTGTACAAAAGTGCCGGCTAACAATGCAGGCGTAATCGTACTGAAATAATCAAAGCTTTTGGAGAGAACTACAACGGGTGGTTGACCGTTTTCAATGGAGGCATCTACCACAAGGAGATCGTCAGCTTTGTTTAATTTAAAATCAATATTTTTCTCACAGGATAAAAGGCTGAGTGCACAAAATAATATTAGCGGAATTTTCATTGATACAAATTTAAAGAACCATAGTTTGAGTGTGCCACGAATTCATCAATTAACACGAATTTTTTCAGCGTCGTTATTTTGTTATCGGATAACGATTTCACCAATTAACTCTATAAACTTTTATTACTTGTCTTCGATTATTATTAACCAAGCCTATAAAACAAAAACCCCTCAAAAATTGAAGGGTTTTTATTCAAATAAAAAAACTTTATCCCAAATAGGCTTTAAGCGCACTGCTATACCTTGCTTTTTGAAGACGTTTGATAGCCCTTTCTTTTATCTGGCGAATACGCTCTTTAGTCAAATCGTATTTCTGGCCAATCTGCTCAATGGTAACACCATTTTCGCCATCAAGGCCAAAATATGCGTTTACAATTTCAGCTTCACGTGGGCTCAATGATTTTAAAACGCGGCGGATTTCATTCTTTAGAGAATCATGCATTACATCTTCGTCAGTTTCTCCGGGACCTTTTAAAAGGTCTCCCATGGCAACATCTTCAGCTTCGTGTACCGGCGCATCCAGTGAAGTATGGCGGGTATTACTTTGAAAAATATTGTTGATTTCTGTTTCGCTCATTTCAAGAATTTCAGAAAGCTCCTCTGTTGATGGCTCTCTTTCGTGTTCCTGTTCAAAAGCCATGTAGGCCTTATTAGCTTTATTATAAGTGCCAATTTTGTTTTGAGGCAAGCGGACTAATCTGCCCTGCTCTGCCAACGCCTGCAAAATGGACTGGCGAATCCACCATACAGCGTATGAAATAAATTTGAAACCTTTGGTTTCATCAAAGCGTTGTGCCGCTTTTATTAAGCCGAGGTTACCCTCGTTAATAAGATCGCTTAATGATAAGCCCTGGTGTTGATACTGTTTTGCAACTGAAACTACGAAACGTAGGTTGGCTGTTGTGAGACGCTCTAAAGCTCTCTGGTCGCCCATTTTAATTTTCTGTGCTAAAATAGTCTCCTCTTCCGGGGTGATCATTCCAATCTTGGAAATCTCCTGCAAATATTTCTCAACCGCTTGTGAGTCACGGTTGGTAATTTGGGTAGCAATTTTAAGTTGCCTCATGTGTGTTTATAATTAATGTTTAGTATACGCATTTAGGACATTGAAAGTTGGGGAAATGTTGCAAAAGAGGTGTTAATTAAAATTCCCCAAAACTTTTGCAAATTTACAACCCACTATCTGTATTTCATAGTGTTTAAGCATTAAATCCGAATTAAATGTAAAAGATTATGATTATGCTGAATTTTCATAAAGAAATAATGTTCAATAACTATTCTTCAATAATTTAGCCAAATGATAGATTTCAGGTCAGATACTTTTACAAAGCCCACCCCCTCAATGCTCGAAGCCATGTTTAGCGCAACTGTTGGCGATGATGTATTCGGAGAAGATCCTACTGTAAATCTTTTAGAATCAATGACGGCAGAGATGTTCGGGATGGAAGCAGGAATATTTTGCCCAAGTGGCACTATGACCAACCAAATTGCTATAAAATGTCACACCCAGCCTGGAGACGAAGTAATATGTGATAAGTTAAGCCATGTGTATATTTATGAGGGCGGTGGTATTGCATTCAATTCTGGTTGCCAGGTAAAGCCATTGGAAGGTGACAGGGGAAGAATAACTGCGGATCTTGTAGCAGGTGCAATAAATCCTGACGATGTTCATAAGGCTGCCAGCCGGCTGGTATGTGTGGAGAATTCTGCAAATCGCGGTGGAGGTAGCTGTTATGATTTTTCTGATTTACAATTGATCAGGGAAATATGCCTGCAAAATAACCTGAAGTTTCACCTTGATGGGGCAAGGTTATTCAACGCCATGGTTGAAAACCAGGAAAGTCCTAAAAATTATGGAGAAATTTTCGACAGCATTTCTATTTGTTTAAGTAAAGGGCTTGGCGCTCCTGTAGGAAGCGTTTTACTTGGTGAAAAAACATTTATTGACAAAGCACGCCGTGTAAGAAAAGTTTTCGGCGGTGGAATGCGGCAGGCGGGCTACCTGGCGGCTGCCGGGATATATGCAATACAAAATAACATCGAAAGGTTAAGCCTGGATCATCTTCATGCAAAAGAAATTGCGGCAGCATTATTAAAAAAAGATTTTACGGGAAAAATGCTTCCTGTAGAAACAAACATTATCATATTTGAGATAAAAGGCGCTTACTCTGCACAAAGCCTGGCAGATGCTTTTAAGGAATATGACATTCTTGTTATTCCTATTTCTGCTTCGCAAATAAGAATGGTTCTTCACCTCGATATAAGCGAGAGGATGGTAAAAGATACAATACAGGCAATTGAAAATTTATAAGGCACGCACGTTTATAGCTCTCCTAATTTTTTACTTCAATTAATGCTTAAAATAAAATTGGCTTTTGCATAACTTTTATTTTTTTACGTTGTGTAATAATTAAACTTATTATAGATGCGCCACGCACACTTTATCATTCTAACTTCAATTAGCTTATTTGGTTTTTTTTCCTGTAAAAAGAATTCGCAAAATAACCAGCCTACAATCAATTTTATTTTTAGATTCGATTCAATGCAAGAAAGATTGAATAACATAGGTGTGCCGGCAGGAGTAGCTGCCGGAAACAAAGCCCAATCACCTGTGTTTAATGTAATGAGCGCACACTACCTTGAGTTATCGCAAGACCAATTTACACTTCTTGGAAATGGCGATGTGTTATATAAAGCGCCTGAGACATCGGCTGGAGGCGCTAATGCAATTGATTTTAGCAAGGCTAAACTCGTCGGTGAGGGAGAATCATTTGTGAGCATGCCTGTAAAAGATCTTAAGCCAGCGACATACAATTGGCTGAGAGTATCACTTGCGTACCAGAATTATTCGATAAAAGTAAACGCCTCAGGACAAACTTTTAATGCAACTGTAGCTTCGTTCATAGGCTTCAGAAGTTATATACAAAATTTTAAAGTGAAAGATTCAACCCTAAAAGTAAATGCTAATAAGGACCAAGGGTTCTGGGCTTTTGAAGCAAGCTCATCTGGTTTTGGAATTGTTGAGTCAGGCCAGGCACCTCCGGGAGCCACTACGGTTCCCAATCCAATATTTGCCTCATCTCCTGTGCCGGCAGGGTCTTGCGTGGTTACCGGAAAGTTTGCAACTCCACTCGTAATTACGGGCAATGAGAAATCTTCTATTACAATTGTAATTTCTTTATCGGTAAATAAAAGCTTCGAGTGGAAAGATATGGATGGAAATAATACATACGACCCACTAAATGGAGATAAGGTAGTAGATATGGGCATCCGCGGGCTTATTCCTAAAATTCAATAGATTGAATTGCCATTAACTTCCATGATGGTGAAAAGTTTCACACATTAATTTTTTCTAAAAAATTACTGAAATGTTTTAGAAAGAATTCTATATGGCAATAACATGTGTACCATTTTTACTTCCATGTCTTAACTTCGTTTTTATCTTTTACTTCTAATACTTCTAAAAAAATAAACTATGCTTCCCAAAGTAAATCCTACTGAAACAGCATCCTGGAAATCGTTGCTATTGCATTTTGAGGAAATGAAACATGCGCAAATCAAAGAGCTGATAAAAGAAGATCCAGAAAGATTTCAAAAATATTCATTTGCCGTGCCTGGGGTTGTTTGTGATTTTTCTAAAAATATTATTAATGACAAAACCTTGGAACTGCTTTTAGAACTTGCAAATGAATGTGATCTTAAACAGGCAATAGGAGCAATGTTTACAGGAGAAATAATCAATGAAACCGAAGGGAGACCGGTGCTGCATACAGCTTTAAGAAATTTTTCCGGCGAACCTGTTTTAGTAGATGGAAAGGACGTGATGCCAGAAGTAAAACAAGTGCTGGAGCAAATGAAAACATTTTGCGCTAAAATCCATAGTGGTGATTGGAAAGGTTATTCGGGTAAAAAAATCAGGTACATTGTAAACATCGGCATCGGCGGAAGTGACCTCGGGCCGGTTATGGTTACGGAGGCATTGAAACCATATAAAGTCGAAGATATAGATACATTTTTTGTAAGCAATATCGATGGGACGGATATTGCTGAAGTTTTGAAAAAAGTAGTCCCGGACGAAACGTTGTTTTTAATTGCTTCCAAAACATTTACCACCCAGGAGACGATGACGAATGCGCATTCCGCACGAGATTGGTTTTTGAAAACTGCGCAGGATGAAAAAGCGGTAGCTAAACATTTTGTTGCGTTAAGCACCAATGCAAAAGATGTAAAGGAATTTGGGATTGATACAGAAAATATGTTTGTCTTTTGGGATTGGGTCGGCGGCCGTTACAGCCTGTGGAGTTCAATCGGTTTATCGATTGCGCTTACCATTGGCTACGAGAATTTTGAGCAACTTTTAAAAGGCGCTTTTGAAATTGATACACATTTCAAAGAGAAAAGCTTTGAAAAAAATGTACCCGTGTTAATGGCGCTTGTTAGCCTATGGTATATAAACTTTTTCGGATCGCAATCTGAAGCGATACTTCCCTATGACCAATACCTGCATAGGTTTCCGGCTTATTTTCAGCAGGGAAATATGGAAAGCAACGGCAAGCACGTAGATCGTAACGGCAATAGAGTAACGTATGCGACGGGACCTGTTATTTGGGGTGAGCCGGGTACCAATGGGCAACATGCATTTTACCAATTGATTCACCAGGGAACGCCCCTGATTCCTTGTGATTTTTTAGCAACTGTCCTCACGCATAATCCAATGGGCGAGCACCATAAAATATTATTATCAAATTTCTTCGCTCAAACGGAAGCTTTAATGAATGGCAAAACGAAGGAAGAATTAGACGAAGAAAAAGTTCCGGAAGCACTTGTTCCCTTCAAAGAATTCGATGGCAATAAACCAACCAATTCATTCCTTGTTACAAAAATTACTCCTACAACACTTGGTGAACTGATAGCATTGTATGAACACAAGATTTTTGTACAAGGTATTATATGGAACATTTATAGTTTCGATCAATGGGGCGTAGAACTTGGTAAGCAACTTGCCAAAAGTATTCTCCCTGAATTAAAAAATGATGATGAAGTTAGTTCTCATGATTCTTCAACGAATGGGCTGATTAACACTTATAAAAAATTGCGGCAATAGTATCTGCAAGGATGTTTACTTAATAACTTTCTCAATAAATTTTTTCGCGAAAAATTTAAAACAAAAAAAATCCTCCGGTCAGGAGGATTTTTTATTATTAATAATTTGAATTTACCATTTATCAACTTCTTCATCTTTTAATGAACTACTACTATCAGTTGGTTCATCAGTCGGCTTCTCAGCCTCGTGTGCAGGAGAATCAATTTCAGGAGTTGCTGCTGCTGCAATACCAGTAGGTGCTTCTTCTATATCTTGTTCAGGAGCTTTTGCCTCTGGCTTCTCGTCTGTTTTACTAGGCACATAAGCATTGCCTTCATAATTTTCATTCTCGTGATTGAAAGCGTCAAAATCAAAATCAGGCATCAAGTCAGTTTTTACAAAATCAATTGCTTCTGTCATGCCCTTTAGAAACTTATTAAAGTCTTCTTTATAAAGAAATATTTTATGCCTGTCATATCCATCTTCATTGAACTTTTTCCGACTTTCAGTAATAGTTAAATAGTAATCATTACCACGTGTTTCTCTTACATCAAAGAAGTATGTCCTCCGTTTGCCTGCCCGTATGCGCTGGCTGTAAACACTTTCCATCTTTTTGTCATTATTTTCGTACGCCACTTTTTTAAATTTAATTTTATTAGTTATTTAAGACTCAATCGGGGCAAAGATAAAATTGTTTTTTAATTAGCAAAATATAAAGAACTCTTACATCAATCCTGGCTCATATTTCTTATCCTGCTTTTGCTGACGAAGATACATTTCTGCATACTGCCCGTTCAGTTCCATCAGCTCATTGTGCGTTCCTGATTCAGTAATTCCTCCATCACTTAAAACAATAATTTTATCAAAATTAAAAAGCGAAAATATTCTATGCGTAATAATTACCGCAGTCTTTGCATGCAAGAAATTATACAAGTTTGAAATGATCTCATTTTCAGTTTTAGCATCCACGGCACTGAGGCAATCATCAAATATTACAATCTCATGATCCTTTATAAGCGCTCTTGCTATAGATATCCTTTGCTTCTGACCGCCACTAAGCGTGACACCGCGTTCGCCTATTATATTCTGGTAGGTAAGCGGAAATTGGTCAATCTCTTTTGCAACCGCAGCATTTTTCGCAGCCTCCGTTACTAATTCTAATGGAGAATTTTCTAATGCAAAACCAATATTATTTTGGACCGTATCGCTGAATAAAAAAACATCCTGCGGCACATAGCTTATTTGCGAACGCAGGGTATTAGTATCTATCTCTTTTATATCTATACCATCATATAAAATTTTACCCTTTTGCGGATCGTACATCCGCAACATTAATTGTGCAATGGTAGATTTGCCAGCTCCTGTTTTACCGATGATGGCAATCTTTTCACCTTTATTAATTACCAGGTTAAAGTCCTTTATCGCGTGTATACCTGTATGTGGGTAAATGAAATCAACTCCTTTAAATTCTATGTTTCCTTTCAATACATGTCGCTTTGCCATAAGGCTATTCTGTATAGTTGGTGCAGTGTGTAAAAATTCGTTTATGCGTCGCTGTGAGGTAGCCGCCCGTTGTATCATGCTCGCTGTCCAGCCTATGGCCATCACCGGGAACATGAGCATAAGAATATACATGACGAACTCCCCTATCACCCCAATATTTATGCTTCCATTAATTACATATAACCCACCAATGAAGATGGTGAGCAACGTACTTATTCCTATCATTAAACTCATAGTGGGGAAATAAATGGCTTCTGTTTTAGCCAATGAAATAGCGTTGCTGCGATATTGTTCACTGTTTTTTTCAAAGAAGCCAAGCATTGATTTTTCCTGCACAAATGACTTGATCACTCTAATACCGGAATAAGATTCTTGGGCATTAGTTGTAAGGTCGGACAGGAGGGTTTGTATCTTATCACTTTTACGGTTTATAATATTATTTACATAATAAATAGTGATGGCAAGAATAGGCAGAGGCGAGAGCACGTATAACGTGAGCTCTACATTTTCATTAAACATATAAAAGAGAGAGAACCCAATCGTTGCTGCGAGGTTTATAAGATACATGATTGCAGGGCCCGTGTACATTCGTACCCTGCTTACATCTTCTGAAATACGATTCATTAAATCGCCGGTATTGTGCGTCCGGTAAAAGTTGGTATCCAGCTTTTGATAGTGAGAAAAAATCTCGTTCTTCTGCTCAAACTCGATATGGCGGCTCATTACAATAATCGTTTGCCTCATTAAGAACATGAAGAAACCACTAATAAGCGCCAACACTAAAAGTATAATCCCCGAATAAAGTATTTTCTTTTTGAAGGAAGCGTGGCCGTTATCAAGGTCATTGATAAATATTTTTTTAACCAACGGATCATAATTTGTTTTTACATCCGCGTCTGTCTTTGTAGGCTCATTTTTCAAGCTTATTTCGACTGTATTCAGCACGTATTTAGTAACCTGCGGCGCAAGAATCCTAAAGTAATTGGATAGAACGATAAAAACCATTCCCATAAGAAACAGCCATTTATATTTCCAAAAATATTTGTTGAGAGAAGAAAGATGCTTCATGAAATTTCAAAATAATCAGCAAAAGTAATAATGAATCTGCGCATCGCAACAAGGCACGCTGCATAATAGTTTGAAAGGATAATTTGGCTTAATGAAAAATTTAGAAAGACCGCTTTAATAAAGTATTGCCAACCGCGCAATGCAGGCAAAATTTATTATTACAATATTCGTTTTTGAGTTGAATGAGCGCCTGTGAATCAAAAGCATTTTTATTAGAAAAATTCAGGCGCTCAAAACCTAAGGTGATTTTATTTTTTTCCGGAGAAATTTCCTCCAGCCAGTTGATGGCTTTTTCTTTAAACTTCGGCTCGCTGTGATGCACTCCATAAGCATACAAAACGGGAACAACGGTGTTAATAATAATGTTATTAATCATCTGCTCTCCTAAAGTTTTCTTTTTATAATCCGTTTCTTCATCAAACAAATAATGATAGTTCCAATAGTCATTGGCAGTTACTTTAAGCAATTGCTTCACTTCCTTTACATGTGATGCATCTTTGATTTTAGAAAATAAATGTTCACTCTCATGAATCAAAATAGCCAATTGCGCCAGGCGTATCGTTGGAAAATTTGCCGGCCGCATTCTCAAAAAGAATAACTCACCATCTATTGTTTGAAGCTTATATTTTTGTTTAAAAAAATTATATTCTTTCTGAAGCATCAAAGGATATTTTTCATTGAACTGGTATTTCAGCAATCCTGCCTGTCCAAACAATAATGCTTCTACAATGTGAATATTATTCTTATGTTTCGCCAGCACAGAAACAGGAACTGATTCTGCAATCTTTTGAAAAAAATCACTATTTACACTCAGTCCGAAATTCGCGGCAATAAGCCGCCAGAAAGCTTCTTCCCAATGAAAATTTGTTTGCTGTAAAATAGACAAAACTCTCTTCGATTTTTCTACCAACCTTTCAGCAAGTAACCGTTGTTTCCAGTTAGAAAGTACAAGATCATTTACCTGGTAAACCTGGTTTTCGCATGGAATAAATATTGCCTTATCCATCAATTGCCTGTATTTATCAAGAAGCAAATTCGAAACGCGGCTTTGTAATTCGAGCGTTGGTAAATTATTCCCAGAGGGATCAACAATTTCCGCATCGTAATTCCATACCACATGTAGGATTATATTCTTAAAATTGGCGTCAGATGAATGATTATGAATGTTCCAGTCAGATGAATTTACATGAAGCTCTATATTCCCCGCCCAAAGCGTTTCTCCAATTTTTATTTTTGCACTGCCAAAATCCGGCCCCTGGTTTGAATTGAAGGAGCCCTGCGAAAGAATGCTGATTGCTTCCCCGGAAGTTGTTTGCATTTCTTTATTATTGAAATACTGAAACTGCCAAATGTATTGGAGAAGGTCTTCTTTCATTTATCGTCGTTGGAGAAGGAAATTAATTCTAAAATTTTGTTAATCCAACAGCTTAGTGATAATATGTCTGCAGTTGTAATTTTTCAAGTTCCTGCACTACCCTGCTTACTGGCAAGCCCATTACGTTGTAGAAATCGCCAGTAATAGATTTTATGCCGGTTACACCAATCCATTCCTGTATAGCATAGGCGCCGGCCTTATCATAAGGCTTATAAGTATCAACATAATGTTCTATCTGCGTTTGCGTAAGTGTATTAAATTCTACTTCCGTTTCTTCCGCAAAAACAATTTTATTTTTTCCTGACAAGATGCATATACCCGTAATAACGAAGTGCTTTCTTCCTGAAAGCATTGAAAGTGTTTGCAGGGCATCTTCGCGGCCGGAAGGCTTGCATATAATTTTATTGTCTATTACAACTATTGTGTCGGCAGCTAAAATAGGGTAAGCATATCCGTTATCCTTCATTAGGTCTAACTTTTCCAATACATCATTTGCTTTGTTGGATGCGATGTACATAGCTATATCAGCAGGCAATAAGCCGGTCGGATAACTTTCATTTGTATCTGCTGTGACTACTTCAAAATTAATCTCAGCCCACTCAAGCAACTGGCGCCGTCTTGGAGATTTAGAAGCTAAAATGATCTTCCCTGTTTGCATTTAATAAATTGTTTAAAAGAAAATCATTGATAAAATACCGGTAAACATGATAAGCTTAACCATAGAACTAAGCGTGTGAAATTCAGCAGAAGTCTTTGCCTTATGCAATTTTTGAAGTATCCATATTAGCGGGATGATAATTAATATGATGGAATATAATGCTGAAAACCACCAGCCAAATTGTATCACATAAAACTGGATAAACGCTACTGCAATTGCAAGAACTATAATCCAAACGGCAACAAAAACTTTAGAAACCCGGATGCCCCATACAATGGGCATTGTTGTACAACCATATTTAGAATCGCCCGGCAAATCTTCCATGTCCTTTATTACTTCCCTTACCAGGGAAATGATAAATGCGAAGCCTGCATAGATAAACGAAACTTTGATCAACCTTCGCCACACCACATCAGTTTTCACAATATTGAATTTATATTCTGCAACAGTTAAAACCAGGATGACCCACGCAGTAAGCAACGAAATCAAAATGTTGCCTATAAGAAACTTTTTTTTGAAAGTGGTAGAATAAAACCAAAGCGTAAGAATGGCAATAAGATTAAAAAAAGGAATATAGAAATTGGAAAGTTTGTACCCAATATATAAACTTAAAACAAGGCCAATAAATGATAATATTATGTGCAGCAAAATTGCCCATCGCCTCTTGATAAAGCGGTCAACAATAAGCTTTGAAGGCTTATTTACCATATCTATATTCAGGTCGAAATAGTCGTTGATAATGTAACCGGCGGCGGCAATGCACACAGAGGCAGTCACCAATAAAATAAATAACGGGCTTGTGAGCTTTATGATATTTCCTGTAGCCGTATTAATGTGATAAACAAAATGAAAAATAAAAAACCTGAACAAAACTTGCGTAAGAGCAATAAAGAGAAGATTGGGCCACCTTATCAGCTTAAAAAATGCAGCAATAATAGTCATGAATTCTTCTTAATGGTAAATCAAAATACTACATTCAAGTGGAAGCCACAGAAGTATGCAAAGGCCATTGATTGTTAAGCTTCATTACTTTTTCAATTACATCTCTTACACAACCATGGCCTCCCTTTACTGGAGAAATGTAAGAGGAAATGTTCCTGACTTCCGCCGCTGCATCAGCCGGGCAACAGGCACACCCGGCGATTTGCATGCATTCATAATCAGGAATATCGTCTCCCATATACAACACTTCATCCCTGGGAAGTTTATTGTCCGACATATATTTTTTAAGCAATGCTTCTTTATCAATCACTTTCATAAACACCTCCGTAATGCCGAGTTTATGCAGCCTTTCCACAACGGGAGGCGCATCACTGCCTGAAATAATCAATATCCTATAGCCATTTTTCACTGCTAACTGTAACGCATAGCCGTCTTTTATATTCATTTTGCGCAGCCATTTGTTTTCGTCAACTACCAGCACGCTTCCATCTGTAAGAACGCCATCTATATCAAATACAAACACCTTTACCTTACGCAGCCGGGCAAGAACATTCATAGAAACAATATTTTGTGAAAAGTCAATTTCTACTTTTGATTATCTCTCCATTCATACACCCAACCGCTTTGTATCATCTCCAGGTGGCCTTCATTACTATCTTCCGGCTTACCTGCAAATGATGGAATCTCCAGCACCCACTTGCGAAGGTCTGTAAACCGTATGCGGTAAATTTTACCTTCATTAAACTCGTCACCAAACCTTTCGTACAGCTTCATTGCTATATCTTCATAATCGTTCCACTGGATGGGAAGTTCATAAGTCATTGTAGAAATTATTAAGGGTATTAGTAAATAAATTATTCACCTAAGAATTGAGTTTGGTCGGGTAAGGTTACAACTATTTCGCCTTCTCCATCTTCCAAAACACATTGGCAACCAAGCCTTGAAATCAATTTTGGATTTATGGCCCGGTCTATAAAATCCTCTTCGCGATCCGTGAGCTCAGGAAGATATTCTTCTCCTTTTTCAACATACACATGGCAGGTACTGCAGGCACATACACCGCCACAATTGTGATGAAGGTCTATATCATTTTTTAATGCAATTTCCAGTATTGACTGATCAGATTCAACATTTTCTAAAGTAACCGGTTCCAGGCCTTTCTGCTCAAATTTAAACTTAACGTTATACATCTTCTGTTCTTTTCGGCTGCAAAACTAAGCTATAGAGTACGAAATGCCTTACGATTTTAGTAACCACACCTCTGGTAAAGAAATTTCAAAAAGAAATTATTTATTTTTTTCGTGCAGTTTTAAGATGCTTTCAGAAAGTTTAAGATAGATGTATTTAAGGTCAGGGTGAGGACCAAGTGTCTGCAAATGGCGGGTAAGCGTTACTATATCTTCTCTTATAGCCGGGCCGGTTTGTGCTTCCCGCGGAGAAAAATTATTTACTTTATAGGTTACTTCGTTCATTAGCGGAAGCAAATTTTTAAAACTGATTTTTTCCTTCTTGCAAAATGCTTCAGCCATCGCACAAAGATGGTTAGTGAAGTTTCCCGCGAATACGGCTCCTACATGATAGCGCAATCTTTCATCATCAGTAGAATCTATCACTTTATCAGAAAGTGTATTTGCAAATTCCCTGATCTTTTCTAAGGTCTCGTTATTATTTCCTTCTATTAAAAAAGGGATGACAGGGATATGTTCTGTTTCCTTTGAAAGCGTCTGCAATGGATAAAGCACTCCATAGGTTGGGGAACAGGTTTTAAGAACATTTATCGAAACGGAGCCGGCGGTATGAACAATAAATTTATTTTTCAATCCCTTAAGCTTCTCACTGGACTCCAGTGCAGCATCGGTTACAGCGATTATATATATATCTGCGTCAGCAAAGTTTTCATCTGATAACGTCCCTGATTGGGCATCGTACTTTGCCGCCAGCTCTTTTGCATGATCAATATTACGGCTTATAATTTGAGTGATCTGATGCCCCCTTTTTTGGATGAGTGCACATAAAACATGTGCTACATTTCCTGATCCTACTATTACAACCTTCATTTAAAGTGTTTGTGTTTTTTTATACAAAACCGAAATTTTGTATTTGATTTTTGCAACTGTTAGTTTTTTACCTGTCGATTTTATTTGAAAATGAACATTCACTCAATTAAAATAAGCAGGAGACAAGGATATATCTGTTTGGTTTTGGGAGCCATTGCGAAGATAACAACCTAAACATACATTACCAATTTAAGGAGAAAATTCCCATTTTTAATTTTTAGGCTAATATTGCAGCAGACACAGGTAGATTATTTTTTACGATATTTCATATTTGAACAAGGACAAAAAAGGGAGGAAAAATCATTATGGCCAAGAATTTATTAATAGTCGAGTCACCTGCCAAAGCAAAAACAATTGAAAAGATACTTGGGAGCGATTTCGAGGTCAGGAGTTGTTATGGGCACATTCGCGACCTGGAAAAAGATGATATGGGGATAGATGTAAATAATCACTTTGCCCCGCGCTATAAAGTACCTGATGATAAAGCACGGGTAGTAAAAGAGCTAAAACAATTTGCAAAAAAAGCTGATGAAGTATGGCTGGCATCGGATGAAGACCGTGAAGGAGAAAGCATAAGCTGGCATCTTGCCGAAGTACTCGGGCTTGATATAAAAACTACTAAAAGAATTGTTTTTCACGAGATAACAAAGCCTGCCATAAAGAACGCTGTAGAAAATCCGAGAATAATTAATATGGATCTTGTTAACTCACAGCAGGCAAGAAGAATCGTGGATAGGTTAGTTGGATTTGAATTATCTCCTGTGCTATGGAGAAAAATTGGAATGAAAGGTGGTCTCAGCGCGGGAAGAGTGCAAAGTGTAGCCGTGAAGCTGATCGCTGAAAAAGAAAGAGAGATAAACCAGTTTAATGTCACAAGCAGCTTTAAAATAGAAGCCTTGCTTGACGCAGTGGATTCTAATGGAAAATCAATTGCATTTAAAGCAGAAGATGGCAGGCAGCGAACCATTGAGGATGCCGAAAATTTTCTTGAAAAATGCAAAGGCGCAGAATATTCTGTAAAAGATATAGTAGTAAAACCCGGCAAACGTACTCCTGCAGCGCCTTTCACTACCTCTACACTTCAGCAGGAAGCAAGCAGAAAGCTTGGTTATGGCGTGAGCAAGACGATGATTGTTGCGCAAAAATTATATGAAAGCGGTAAGATTACTTACATGCGTACTGACAGTTTGAACCTAAGCCAAACTGCCAGGGATCAAATACAAAATGAAATTGTAAAAAGCTATGGAGATAAATATCTCCAGTTACGTCAATATAAAAATAAGAATGAAAGTGCCCAGGAGGCCCATGAAGCAATCAGGCCAACTGAAATGTCTGATTCCTCTATCGACGATCCGGAAACATCGAGGCTGTATGACCTGATATGGAAAAGAACCATCGCCAGCCAAATGAGCGATGCGATACTTGAAAAAACAACAGCAAAAATTAAAATAAGCACGGTTGAAGATGAGTTAACAGCCACAGGGGAAGTGTTGAAGTTTGATGGCTTTTTAAAAGTTTATCACGAGTCTGCTGATGACGAAGATGGGGAAGGTGAAACAATGGGAAGTGAAAGCCGGCTTCCGGCAATGAATGTTGGCCAACAGTTAGGATTTGAGAATATGACCGCGACTGAAAGATTTACCCGGCCCTCTGCAAGATATACGGAAGCATCTCTTGTAAAAAAGCTTGAAGAGCTTGGCATAGGAAGGCCGAGCACCTACGCCCCTACCATCAGTACAATTATAAAAAGAAGTTATGTAGAAAAAAGGGATAAGGAAGGTGTAAAAAGAGATGTGAGAATATTGAAATTAAGAAATGATCTGATAGAAAAGACAACTATCCAGGAGAATACAGGCGCCGAAAAATCCAAATTATTTCCAACCGATCTCGGGCTGGTAGTTACCGATTTCTTAAATCTCCATTTTGTTACGGTGATGGATTATTCGTTTACCGCCAACATAGAAGAAGAGTTTGATAAAATAGCAGAGGGCAAGCAGCAATGGAGTACCATGGTGGGCGCCTTTTACAAACCCTTTCATGAAAATGTTGAACACACGCTTGAGAATGCTGACCGCGCAAAAGGTGAGCGTGAGTTGGGCGCTGATCCTGTAAGTGGAAAGCCTGTGTTTGCAAGAATGGGGCGATATGGGCCGATGGTGCAGATAGGCGCACAGGATGACGAAGAAAAACCAAAGTTTGCCAAACTAAAAACTACACAAAGCATAGAAACAATCTCCCTCGAAGATGCACTTGATTTATTTAAACTCCCACTCACGCTGGGAGAATATGAGAACCAGGAAGTATCAGTGAACATCGGCAGGTTTGGGCCTTATGTAAAGTTTGGAGAGCAATACATTTCTATTCCGAAGGGAGAAGAGTTACTGGAAATAGATTTGGACAGGGCAAAAGAAATTATCACCGCTAAGCAAAAAGAAGATGCCCCCATTGGTTACTATGATGAAAAGCCAGTCACAAAAGGCAAAGGCCGTTTTGGCCCGTTTATAAAGTGGAACGATCTTTTTATAAATGTTCCGCGTGCCTACAATTTTGATGCACTTACTCAGCAAGATTGCAATGAATTGATAGAAAAGAAAATGGTAAAGGAAGCAAACCGTTATATCCAGGAATGGCCTGAAGAAAAGATTGCAATTGAAAACGGGCGATGGGGCCCATTCATAAGATTTGGCAAGAAGATGTTGAAACTTCCCGGTGGCAAGGCAAAGCAAACACCAGAAGAATTATCAAGGATGACATTGGACGAAGTAAAAAAATTAATTGTTGCGCAGGATCCTAAAGCATTCGATAAAAAGTCAGCTACAAGAAAACGCGCTACGAAGAAAAAGGCAACGAGGTAGAGATGCGATGCATCGCGTCTCTACACGAACCATCATAGAAATATCACGTTTGGTTGCCACGATAATTCTTTTAGGGAGAAAATACCTTTATACTATGTGTTCTTTATCAGGCATGCAGAATTTATGACTCCACATTTCCTAAGCTTACAAACTTGTTTATCTTTACAAGATTCATTTTCTAATTAAGAACACCCTATTTAAATGCAGGAAAATAAGGAAATATCCGCCTTGTTTCATCTGATAGATGATCCCGATGAAGAAGTTTTTATCTCAGTAAGCGAACGCATTGTCTCCATGGGACGCGCCATCATTCCAAACCTCGAACACTTATGGGAGAATACACCTGACGAAGAAGTGCAGGAGCGCATCGAGATGCTCATTCATAAGCTACACTTTAGGGATCTTGTAAACGATTTTTCAAATTGGAAAAACGGCTCCTGTGAATTGCTTGAAGGCGCTTTACTTATGGCCCGTTATCAATATCCTGAAATGCTTAATACCACTACGTTACAGGAAATTGAAAAGATAAGAAGAAACATCTGGCTGGAGCTTAACAGCTATCTGACACCGCTGGAGCAGGTAAATGTAATCACGGGAATTCTCTATAGTTATTATAAGCTAAAGGGGAATGAGGTTGCATATGATATTGGGGAAGATTTTCTTATAAATAAAGTAATCGAAAACAAAAAGGGCAACGCAATTACTAACGGGATCCTTTACCTGATCCTTTGTGAAATGCTGGATATCCCCATCAAAGCGATTAACGTACCAAGGCAATTTATACTTGGTTACTTTGATATTGATTATAATTTTCCCAACCCTACGCGACAAAAAAGTGATAAAATAAATTTTTATGTTGATCCTTTAAACGGACAAATATATTCACATAAAGACGTGGAGAATTATTTTAAAAGGATTTCCGTTCCTCCTACTCCATCCTATTTCAAGCAGCTTGGCAACAAAAGAATTATTCAGCATCTTCTCGAAGAGTACAGCAAATGCTTCACTGATGCTGCCAACCTTTATAAGAAAAATGACCTGGCCTTTCTTGCCAAATTATTGGATGATTAATACAACTAGATGTTCTGTAACTATTGCTTTCTTTCAGAATATTTTAATTGTGCATAATTCGATTTTACAGTTCTCAATTTCAATGTGAACAGCATTTTTTGTAAATTTGAAACGTGCTGACAAAAGATAAATATTACATTGCCGCGGAAATTGATAAGCTGACAAATAGTATAATAAACACTATTTCAGGCGACAGTTTTCAGACAGCAATAATTGAAGTTTCTAAGTCAGAGGTTAAGCAGACAAGCAAGAAAAACGGCTGGAATTTTAATTGGCCGGCAGAATTTAAAATGGCTGACCGTAAAGTTTATAAGTTGACTATAAAAGACAATCCAAACATTATACAAGGTCTTGCAAGCATTAGTGATTATAATGATCATTTTTACTTGCATTTGGTAGAAAGTGCTCCATTCAACTTAGGCAAAAACAAACTTTACGAAGGTATTCCCGGAAATCTTTTTGCTTTTACTTGCAAACAGTCATGGGACAAAGGAAATGAAGGATTTGTTTCGTTTCAATCAAAAACAAAATTGATTGACCATTATGAGAAATCGCTCGGAGCAATTCATGTAGGTGGGCATAAAATGGTTATTTTTCCGCAAGCAGCATTAAAACTAATTCAAAAATATTTTCAAAATTAATTCAATTATTATGGGACTGATTAGAGAACCTAAAGGCGTTGATTTTATTGTTGGACCTTCCATAGTAACCAACGAAGACAAAAAAATGATTAGCGATATAATTGCCAATTATAAAAAGACGGGCAAATTGCCTTCTAAACAAAAAAAGCAAACATCTTCTGGTGGCCGCAGAAGCATTACACACATCAAAAGTATTGTTACAAGTGGGGCTGGGCGTCGTTAATTTCGTCTGTAGTTTATCAGCTTCAGCCAACGAACACAGCCAACTTTAGTTCTTAATATTTCTTAATATTTGTCTTAGCAAAAAAGACAGGCAGTTGTTCCTGCGGATGAATTTCAAGTTCCCAACAATTGCAAAACCTCCTTGTAAACTAATTCCTGCTATAACTGTTTCTGCATTCATGAAGCCAGAAAATGAAAGTTCATTTGGCTTTATAATTGTTGTAAATTTCAACCCATAACAACCATTACTTATTCAATCGTCTTTACTATGAAATTTACAGTTTTAAAACCAGGAAAGATTTTTAATTTTCTTATCGCAACTTTTACTTTTTGTACTATTTGGAGTTGTAACAGTGGCAACAATGAAACCGCCAAGACTGAGAATAATGCGGATACCACCTCACAGCAAACAAGTGATCTGTATAAAAAATATAACCTTGATAAAGTAACATTGCCTCCCGGGTTTTCGATAAATATATTTGCGCAGGCTGAAGGAGCAAGAAGCCTGTGTGTTTCCCCTAACGGAACCATATTTGTCGGATCGCAAAATGCCGGAAAAGTTTATGCCATGCGTGACGATAACCATGATGGCAAAGCAGATAAAGTATATACGATTGTAAAAGGCTTCGATACACCCAATGGCGTTGCCTTTAAAGATGGAAGTCTTTTTGTAGCTACTGTATCTACTATTTACAGGCTTGATAGTATTGAGTCGCGTCTTGATAATCCGCCATCGCCGGTAATGGTTTATGATAAATATCCCACGGACAAACATCATGGATGGAAATTTATAGCTTTTGGCCCCGATGGTAAATTATATGTTCCTGTTGGCGCTCCATGCAATATTTGCGAGCCCGAGAAACCCATTTATGCTTCTATTACCCGCATAAATTCAGACGGAACAGGCCTTGAAATTTTTGCCAAAGGAATAAGAAATTCAGTGGGCTTTGATTGGAATCCTGTTACAAAAGAACTTTGGTTTACGGATAACGGCAGGGATGATATGGGAGATGATGTACCAAATGATGAACTTAACAATGCGCCGAAAGCCGGCATGAATTTCGGGTATCCTTATTGCCACCAGGGGAATGTTCCAGATCCTGAATTTGGCAAAGGCAAAGATTGCAACAATTACACACCACCAGTAAAACTAATGGGGCCGCATAATGCAGCACTTGGCATGAGGTTTTATACAGGCAGCATGTTTCCTGCAGAATATAAAAATGCAATTTTTGTAGCAAGGCATGGCAGTTGGAACAGGAGTATTCCTGTGGGATATAATGTGGCTGTATTAAAGATGGATGCCGATGGAAAATTTACAGATCCTGCGCCCTTCGCAAATGGCTGGCTGCAAAATGAACATAAAGTAAATGGCCGCCCTGTTGATGTTTCTTTTTTAGAGGACGGCTCCATGCTTGTAAGTGACGACTACAACGGGCTTGTTTATAGAATCAGCTATACCCCTACCCCCTAAAGGGGAACAACCCCAACCCCTAAAGGGAATGTTGAAAGAATGCTGGATTCAATTATCAGTAATTTATCAGCCAATTTTAAATATCAATTTTTAAATTCTGTACTTACTAATTAACCAATCAACTAATCAACCAATAAACTAATGCCACACCACCACCATCACGAAGAAGAACACCTCGAAAGTTCTGACCTGATAAGAGATGTAGTGATTGGTATGAGTGATGGCCTTACTGTGCCTTTCGCACTTGCCGCAGGCTTGAGTGGCGCCGTTGCAGCAAGTGGTATTATTGTAATCGCCGGCATTGCCGAGATTGCTGCAGGAAGCATTGCCATGGGGCTTGGTGGTTACCTTGCAGGAAAAACAGAACAAGATCACTACAACAGCGAATTAAAAAGAGAATATGCAGAAGTGGAACGTATTCCCGAAATGGAAAAGCAGGAGGTGAAAGATTTTTTTGAGCACATTGGCCTGAGCGAAGAATTGCAAAACAGGGCGACCGAAGAAATTGCCTGCGATAAAAAGCAATGGGTTGATTTTATGATGAAGTTTGAATTGGGGCTTGATAAACCAGATCCGAAGCGAGCCAGGAAAAGCGCATTGAACATTGGTGTTTCATATATAGCCGGGGGAATTATTCCTTTAAGCCCTTATTTTTTCATACCTGATTCCAAAGAAGCGCTAAAGTTTTCAATAGTTGCGACACTCATCTGCCTTTTCATCTTCGGCTATTTTAAAAGTAAGATTACGGGAGTGCCGGTACTCGCCGGCGCCTTAAAAATTATGATGATTGGCGCATTGGCCGCAGGCGCGGCTTACGCAGTCGCGTTGCTTATAAAATAATCGCAATGGACGTGTAAGGACAGGTCGTGACCTGTCCAATAATAATAGTAATAATAATCGTGACGGAACAGGTCGCGACCTGTCCCTACGATAAATTTTTACGGAAAATTACGGGCTTTGGCTAATTCTGATGTTATAATTACGGGCAGGTAACACTACTCAATTTTGGATCGCTGGGAAATAAGACATACCCATTCACGTTAGTGGTATGAAAAGGTTACTACTATATTTTTTACCTGTTAGAAAAGAATGCTGGTTTTAGGAAAATTTATTTTTTAGTTGATTAACAGGTAGTAAATATTTAAGCATAAGTGAAGAGCGGTCGATAAATCCAATTACAAATCCTTCAATAAATATTTATCCAATGAAAAACAACTCTACCCTCAAAAAACACCTTTTTACTTTATTTTTCTTAGCGGCTTTTCAATTACCTAATATAGTTTCAGCACAACAGTCGCTTATAAATGTTGCTGGCTGGAATGCCTACGTTCATTTGCCCTGGGATTACAATGCTAACCCTACAACAAAATATCCAACAATTATTTTCTTCCCGGGACTTGGCGAAGTTGGCACAACCGCTTCAAAAGTTATTCAAAATGGGCCCGGCGCTTTTATCACACAGGGATGGAACGGAAATGTGCTAATAGGAACGGACAGCATAAAATTTATTGTGATCAGCCTGCAGCCATCTTCAGCATGGCCGGCTGAATCAAATGTTAATCCGAAAATACAAGCACTAAAATCTCTTTACAGAATTGACGATACTAAATTGCATTTAACAGGTTTATCAATGGGAGGTTGGGCTGCAACTACGTTTGTAACGGGTGATCCGATGGGTGGGCCTTATACATATGCAAGCCAGGTAGCAACCGTGGTAGAAGTAGAAGGAGTACGGCCTGACGATAATCAACCCTATCCACAATTGTTTGATAATTTCTCTAACTCCGGTGGAAAATTATTAGGTTTTGAACAGATTAACGATGGCAGGGATATTCTTACGCGCACTACACAAATGGATTATGTAAGGCCTACGCACGGCATCTATATTTCTACAAACTATAGCGGTGGTGGCCATTGCTGTTGGGAACAATTTTATGGCGGCAACGGGCATATTCCAAACAACTTTTTAATTGATGGAGTTAATCAAAATATTTATCAATGGATGGCGAGGAATCCGTTGATTACTGCAGGTGTACTGCCTGTAACACTTACTGATTTTTCAGCTAAAAATAATAAGGAATTCAACGAACTTTTGTGGAAAACATCTTCCGAAGTAAAGAGTAATTATTATGAGGTTCAAAGAAGCAGGGATGGCCAGAATTTTAAGACGATAGGCAATGTGAATGCCAAAGGAACCACGTCATCAGAAAATTCATATTCTTTCAATGATAACATGCCTTTAGCAGGAACTAATTTCTACAGGCTTTCAATAGTTGACCTGGATGGTAAAATGAACTATAGTAAAACTGTTACCGTTTCAGTGAAAGTTGCGCACAGCTTCACTATCAGCTATGCAAATTTATCTCTTGATTCAAAAAATTTAAAGATATCAGTTAACAGCGATCACGCTCAAAATGTAAGAGCAGCCGTCACAGATGCAAGCGGGAGGATTTATTTTAATACATCGCTGCAATTGCAGGCGGGTGATAACTCATTCACTAAAAACATCCCGAAGTTTAGCAAGGGAATATACTTTATAAAGTTTTCTGCGGGCGATGATTTGGTAACAAAATCGCTTTTATCAGAATAAAATAGCGAGAGAGAATATTGCGGATGATAGGTTTTGGTCTTTGGAAAGTCCCTTCAAATTGAAGGGATTTGTTTTTTACAAAGTTCTTAAATCCATGTGTAGAGGCCACCTCTAACTAAATATTTTATGCTTTGTATCCTGCGAAATATTTTTGATCGTCCATTCTATCTTTTTTTCAAAGTCATGCTTACGAACCATGCAGTTTTGCTTGGAACAGATAGGACAGGAAAATTCCTGGCAGCCATCCGAATGAACAAACAATTCTACTGCCTCTCCAAACTCATTTCTTATTAAGCGGGCAAGAGCCTCTATTTCTTGATGTGCCTCGTTCACATTAAGGTACCACGGCACCGTAAGATGGCAATCACAATGTAGCGTGCTCCCATATTTTATTATGCGCAGGTTATGAATGTCTATCCAGTTTTCATGCCGGTTGCTATTGAGAACCTGTACTATGTTATCTAATAATTGTATATCCGCTTCATCCATTATACCGGCGATGGAAGTGCGCACTATTTTATACCCGGTATAAATTATTATCAATGCAAAAAGCGCAGCCACCGCACTATCAATCCACGTAAGTTTAGTAAAATACAGCAAAAGTAAACCGCCAAAAATCCCTATAGTAGTGTACGTATCACTTTTTAAGTGTTTTCCTCCGGCGATTAACTGTAAAGAATTATTTTTTGTTCCTTTTTTTACGCAAACCACCCCAGCTCCAAAATTTATTATTGCGGTAATCCCAATCAGGATCATCCCCACGTTAAGCTTTTCAATTTGTGAAGGTTTGCTAAAGTTCCGAATGGCTTCATAAATAATAAAGATGCCTGCGACTGTAATAAGCGTGCCTTCAACGGCAGCAGATAAAAATTCAACTTTCCCATGACCATAAGGGTGAGCAGCGTCGCGGGGTTTCGCTGAAAGAAAAAGGCTATAGAGCCCTACAAGCCCCGCAATAATATTCACAATACTTTCCAAAGCATCGGTAAGTATAGCGAGTGATCCTGTTATATACCAGGCTATAATTTTGGTAATAAATAAAACTATTGCTACCAGTGTAATAATTTTTTGAAGCCTGAGGTTTTCTTTTGCAGCAATCAATATTAAGAGTTTGTAGAAAATGCAAAATACGATATTACCGCTTATCATTTAAGTGAACAGTACCGGTTGCATGCATTTGTTTATTTAAAAAATTTCAAGATTTTGATTTTGCATTAATGAAAATTTACAAAGCCTAAACATTAAATTTGCACAATGCGCAAAACACTTAATATTTTATCAAATTCGTTTCGCCTCACCATGCAGGAACTTATGGTAAATAAGTTGCGCACTGCTCTATCCCTGATAGGAATTTCATTTGGAATATTTTGCATTATCGGCGTGCTGGCAACGGTTAACAGCCTGGAGATGAATATTCAAAATCAGATAAAAAGTCTTGGTACCAATACAATCTATATTGATAAATGGAACTACAGTGGTGGGCCTGACTACCCATGGTGGAAATATGTAAACCGGCCGGAGCCTGAATTTAAAGAAGTTGCTTTTATAAAAGAGCGCAGTCAACTTGCAACCAACGTTGCCTTTTTTATTAATTCGCAGGGCAATGTCCAGTATGAAAACTTTGCTTTACAGGGCGTTCCATTTTATGGAGTAAGCGAAGAAGAAAATGAAATACAACCTGCAAAAGTTGAGTATGGCAGATTTATTTCAGGTAATGAATTTGCCTCAGGCAGCCCGGTGCTGGTAATGGGTTATAGTAATGCAGAAAATTTATTTGGAGATCCCGCTTTGGCGGTTGGCAAAGAAGTGAAAGTAAAAGATAAAAAGGCAAAGATTATAGGCGTATTGAAAAAAGTAGGACAAAGTATGATTGGCTGGAATTACGATGAGTGCGTTATATTATCTTATAGGTTCGCGAGGCAGGTATTTAATGAAGATAATGGCAACCCTTCTATAATGGTTAAGGGAAAAGAAAATGTAAGCTCCGTTGCGCTTGCCGATGAACTCGAAGGCGTGATGCGCTCAATAAGAATGCTTGGGCCAAAGGATGAAGATAATTTTACATTAAATCAAATAAGCAGCTTTAGCGATAAGGTTAGCTCCCTGTTTTCAAGTATTAACCTGGGTGGCTGGGCCATAGGTATATTAAGTCTTGTGGTTGGCGCGTTTGGTATTGCCAATATTATGTTCGTTACAGTAAAGGAACGCACAGCGATGATTGGATTAAAGAAAGCGATTGGCGCTAAAAAGCGAAGCATTCTTTCAGAGTTTTTGCTGGAAGCCGCTATCATCTGCATCATGGGTGGTTTGATGGGCCTTATTCTCGTGTACCTGTTAACGTTAGTACTTACCAATGTTTTCGATTTTCCTGTCTATATCTCGGCTCCCATTCTCACACTTGCTATAAGTCTATGCATTGTTATTGGTATTCTGGCGGGTATCATTCCGGCCTATACGGCATCAAGACTAGATCCGGTGGTAGCTATCCGGTCAAAATAAAGAGGTAATCATTTTTAGCTGTAGCTTAAATTTTTTAAAATCAAATGCCCACTATACTTGCAATAGAATCTTCATGCGATGAAACTGCCGCATCGGTTTGCAGGGATGGAAATGTTTTAAGTAATATTATTTTTAGCCAGAAAATTCATGCACAATATGGAGGAGTTGTGCCGGAACTTGCTTCCAGGGCGCACTTGCAGGCAATAGTGCCGGTTGTGGATGCCGCCTTAAAAGAGGCCGCTGTGTCTCTTGCCGAAATAGATGCTTTTGCTTTTACGCAATCGCCAGGATTGTTAGGCGCACTTTTAGTAGGTGCCGGCTTCGCCAAATCGCTGGCGCTTTCAATGAACAAGCCATTGATTGCAGTTCATCATATGCAAGCGCACGTATTGGCCAATCTTATTCCTTCCGCGTCGCAAAATGCATTGCCGGGCTTTCCTTTTTTATGCCTTACCGTAAGTGGCGGGCACACGCAAATAATATTGTGTACTGATTATTTACAAATGAAAGTAATTGGCCAAACACTCGATGATGCGGCTGGTGAAGCATTTGATAAATCTGCAAAAATATTAGGGCTGCCCTACCCCGGCGGCCCCCTGATAGATAAATTTGCAGAAGGCGGTAATGGAGAAAAATATTCCTTTCCAGAACCAAAGATTGAAGGTTTAAACTTTAGCTTCAGTGGATTAAAAACAGCAATTCTTTATTTCGTAAGAGATCAAAAAATAAAGGATGCAAATTTTATAGAGAAGAATCTAAATGATATTTGTGCTTCAATACAATCACGGATTGTATCTATTTTATTAAATAAATTGAAAAAAGCAGCAGATGAATATGGTGTCAAGGAAATATGCATTGCAGGCGGCGTGAGTGCTAACAAAGGCTTAAGAAAAGCATTTGAGACTATGGGAAAAAAGGAGGGATGGAAAACACATATTCCGGCTTTTGAATATTGCACCGACAATGCAGCTATGATTGCGATTACTGCCTACTATAAATTCTTAGCGGGCAAGTTTGAAGATTATTCTGCTGTGCCTTCTGCGAGAATGAATTTAGATGCTTGGTAAATTTTCTGCTCCTTAAACCTCATACTTCGTTTTTACTTCAAAATCTTTCATATTTCTTGTTTCCCCCTGTGCGTCAATTTCATTCGAAGCAATTAATTTTTTCAATCTCCAAAGCAGGTATGCATCGCCGGTAGTCTCTTCTGCCTTATGTAAAAAATGTGAAATTACTTTATTGGCTTTTTGCCAATCGTGCGTGATAAATTTCAACAATTCAGCATCGTAATAATCATAATCAAACTGTGCAAGTTTTTTACCACCTTCAATTATTCTTACGCCCTTGTTTTCATTGCATAATTTTGTCCATTCATCAGGATCAATTTCAAACTCTGCAGAGGTGATTGTTCTTGCCAATTTTTTTGCTTTCACAAATTCCCTCGGTGCGATTTCAAAAATATTATTTGGATAAAAAATATGCCCCTTCTCGTTGATGAATGGAAGATTGTGCAGGTATAAGATCATTATCCTTTCCTGGAATTCTTTGAGCTGACCGATTAGCCAATAGTAGCCGGAAATATCATGCTTATTTTGCGCCAGCCAAATCCAGGCCACTTCAGCAGGATTTGCTTTTAATTTTTCAATAATCTGTGCGGCAATCTTTTGGTCATTCACTTCACCGCTATCAACTTTACCAGCGTAATCTCCACCTTCTAAAACTTCCCGCCACCATTGTTTGCGCTTTGCTATTCCTTCTTCTGAAGAAATATCCAGCAACGGGCCAACTGCGTAATCGTCTTTTATTTCCTCAATCGGCCCACCCAAGCTTTCGTCTAGTTCAAAACTTTTTTCCAATGCTTTAGCATCCGCTGGTTGAAAAACAATATGAATCATTCTTTCAATTAAAAATTAATAAATAATATCTTCTATATCCCTGACACTTCAGCCAAATCCAACTCCACCTTAAGATTATCAATAATAAAATCCTGCCGGGCCGGAGAGTTTTTACCCATATAATATTCCAGCAATTGTTGAATATGGACTTCGGGTAAAAGCATCACGGGCTGCAACCTAATGTCATCGCCAATAAATTTTCCAAACTCTTCCGGCGAAATTTCTCCAAGCCCTTTGAACCGCGTAATCTCCGGCTTATTCCCAAGCTTTGCGACAGCACTTTGTTTTTCATTTTCATCATAACAGTAAATGGTTTCATGCTTATTGCGCACCCTGAACAATGGCGTTTCAAGAATATACACATGCCCGTTCTTTACAAGGTCAGGAAAAAACTGGAGAAAAAAAGTCATCAACAACAAACGAATATGCATTCCATCTACATCGGCATCCGTGGCAAATACAATGTTATTATAACGCAGCTCCTCGTATCCGTCTTCTATATTAAGTGCATGTTGCAAAAGATTAAATTCTTCGTTTTCGTAAACAACTTTTTTTGTAAGGCCAAAGCAATTCAGCGGCTTTCCACGTAAGCTAAACACCGCCTGCGTTTCTACATTGCGTGACTTGGTGATAGAACCGCTGGCGCTATCGCCTTCTGTGATAAAAATAGTTGTCTCCAGCCGTTTCGCATTTATTTCATTCTTGTTCTTTCCTTCAGCAGTATCGTTGAAATGAAAGCGGCAATCTCTTAGCTTCTTATTGTGAAGGTTTGCTTTTTTTGCTCTTTCATTAGCAAGCTTTTTTATACCGGCGAGTTCTTTTCTTTCCCTTTCATTTTGCTCAATTCTTTTCTTCAACGCTTCCGCAGTGGACGGATTTTTATGCAGGAAATTATTAAGTTCTTTACCAAGAAAGTCACTGATAAAATTCTTAACGCCCGGCCCGTTTTCAAACATTATTTGCGAGCCGAGTTTTGTTTTTGTCTGGCTTTCAAACACAGGCTCTTGTACACGCACGCTTATTGCTGCGCATATGCTTCCCCGTATGTCCGCTGCATCATAATCTTTCTTATAAAAATCACGAATGGTTTTGATATACCCTTCGCGAAAGCCCGCGAGATGTGTGCCGCCCTGTGTGGTAAACTGTCCGTTTACAAAACTGTAATATTCCTCGCCGTATTGATTATTGTGAGAAATCGCGACTTCTATATCATCCCCTTTCAGATGAATAATCGGGTAACGCAATTCATCCTCATTGGTCTTGCGCTGTAGCAGATCGAGCAAACCGTTTTTGCTTACATATCTTTTGCCATTATAATTTATTACAAGTCCTGCATTCAGAAAGCAATAGTTCCAAAATTGATTGTCAAGAAATTCCTGCAGGTAATGATAATTTTTAAAAATTGTTTCATCTGGGATGAAGGTTACGAGCGTTCCATTTTGTTCCTCTGTTTTTTCTTCTTTATATTCCTTTACCAAAAAACCTTTTTCAAATTCTGCCTTTTTTTGTTTGCCTTCTCGAAAAGCTGACACCTGGAAATAACTGCTCAAAGCATTGACGGCTTTTGTACCAACTCCATTAAGACCCACACTTTTTTGAAAAGCCTTGCTGTCGTATTTGGCGCCGGTGTTTATTTTGCTCACAACATCTACTACTTTGCCAAGAGGAATGCCACGGCCAAAATCCCGCACGGTAACTTCTTTATCCTTTATTTCTATATTCACATGTTTTCCGAAACCCATTGTGTGTTCGTCAATACAGTTATCCATTACTTCTTTTAGTAGCACATAGATTCCATCATCAGGGCTGCTTCCATCGCCCAGTTTACCAATGTACATTCCGGGGCGCAGGCGTATGTGTTCTTTCCAATCGAGGCTCTTTATAGAATCTTCATTATAGTCAAATAAATTTTTATCAGCCATTCATTAATATTTGCGCAAAAGAAAAGATTTTATTTCAATTTTTCTCTGCAGGTTTCCATTGAAAAATTTACAAGGACACTGTATAAAATTTTAATATTGGCGGGAAATCCTTGCAGTGTAAGCCTTCCCGCCAAATATAGTTAAAGAGAAAACGACTGTCTTTCGAATCTTATAAACACCTGTTAATATCCTCCTGCCAACGGAATTGCATCAGAAGTTTGCTTTGCAACCAGCAGGCGCCCTTTATTTTTTTGACCTGCTTCGTCTGAATCTTCAAAAATGAAATAAGGATTCTTATTGAAATATTTTTTTCTAACCCAAATTCTGCTAAAATGCCTGTTCCTGGTTTTAGGGCGGAACAAATTGAATCAGAATTTTTAAAAGATATTGTGTTTGTTTGCACACTTGCTGCTTCATACATAACGGGAATAAATTTACCCGTAGTTGGAGGAAAACTCGCCTGTCTTTGAAATAATTAATGCGAGGGAATTAAACTGGCATTCTTTTTATACCCATAATGTTGCTGCGATTCTGCAGATTTATTATAAAAATTTTAAAAAATGAAATTAATCAGAAACTTTCTTGTTCTTTTTGCAATCAGTTCCTTATCATTTTTAGGTTGCAAGCCAAAAGATTCAGATTTCCAGGCGAAAATTGAGCAAAGTCTAAAAGCATCACCTGAAACCCAGGACGTGACAGTGGATGTAAAGGATGGGATAGCTACACTCTCCGGAGAAGTAAAGGATAACGATGCGAAAGAAAAAGCTGCCCGTGCTGCCCGGGATGTAAATGGAATAACAAAAGTGGAGAACCGCATAACAATAGCCCCGGCCGTAGCGGAAGCCCCACCTGTACAGATTAATAGTGATAGTACTTTGTCACGGGGTGTCAAAGACGCTACAAAAGATTTTCCGACAGTTACAGCAAACGTAAATAATGGCGTAATTGCACTAACCGGCAGCATTAAACGAAGTGATTTGCAAAACCTCATGATGAGTCTGAATACGCTCAAGGCAAAAAAAATAGAAAATCATTTAACCATTAAATAATTGACCATGTCGTTACAAGATAAATATAAACAAGTCATTGATGCTGCTAATGCAGGAGGAGTAAATAATCTGCAGGTTAGAGAGCAAGATAATGTCTTGCATATTGATGGCAGTGCACCGGATGGAGCAACTAAAGACAAACTTTGGAATATTTACAATCAAATAGATCCTGATTACCGTGCAGGTGATCTACTGATGAATGTAGATGTGGCTGCATCAGCGGGCACAAAAGCGAAGGTTACGACCGAAAGTACTAACCTGAACATTCGTAAAGGACCCGGTACCGATCAACCCATTGTAGGTAAAGCTGCCCACAATGAAATTGTGACTTTACAAAGTAAGACGAATGACCAGTGGTGGCTTATAAAAACAGACAACGGTGAAGAAGGATATGCTTATGCGCAGTACCTAAGTCCGCAATAGCACATTCAAAAAATTAATAAAACCCGCAGACAAAACGCTGCGGGGTTTTTGTTTTAAGAAAGTTGTAGCAGGTGAATACATCTTATTTGCCCTGATGAGCTTTTATAAAATCACTTACAAGATGGCTGATTAGTTTACCCGTTTTTCCATCTGTTTCGCCGCTCTCAAGACTGGTCGCTCCTTCGCAAATGTGCAGGTATGCTACTTTCGTATTGGCAGCTGCAAACGATGCAAACTGGCGTGCTTGCAGAGCGGTGATTCCACAGGGTGTTAATGCACTGCTGAGAATATTTTGAATCGCATCAAGGTCAAGTTCAATGCCTGTATATTCATTATCTGTAAAAGCTGTTGCATGGGAAATCGCCTGCATAAAATTTTTCTTTTCGCGAATGAAGATGTCTTCGTAAGTGATGTAGTTGATAAATGGATTGTTGGCTACGTCCATCAGGGTGTTTTGCTGAAGATAATTTTCGTGCATACATAGAATAAAATATTTTTTCAAATAGCCATCATTATCAGCATAGCGAAATGCATTGCCGCTGTGACGCCCCTCAAGAGGACGGTAATCAGCATGAGCATCGAGATTAATACAGTTTATTTGGGCAAGCGGCAACATATCCGCTTTGAAAAGCCCCTTCGCGGAGCCCTTAATTGCAGCATAAGCATTATTATGGCCGCCACCTACTATGATGGGAATTTTATTATTTTCCGTTATCACCTTTACTATTTCTTCCACTTCCTCATCTATCATATTAACGGCGTGGCGATATGCTTCCATCTTCTCGTCGTCAGTGGCAGCATTGGCATTAATAAGATTTTTTACTTTGCTAAAATCAAAATGCCCTGCTACAAACACCTCCTCCCCGCTAAAAAAATCATTGCTTTGGATATTTAAAAATGAATCAAGGAATGAGAACCAGGATGAATCAGCTCCTCCCTTACCGGCGTTTGCCTTTACACCTATATCTTCGGGTACGCCGATCACAACATAGGATGCTGATGTTTTTGCAATGGCATCTTCCAGCCCCGAGGTTTTATCGCTGCATTTAACAATCTCGCCAAGTTTCGTCTCAAACTTACGTATCCGGGTAATCGCTAAAATGTCTGCTTTCGTATAGCGTGTAAAATGCAAGGCCATTTTGTATTGTTTTAGAATATGAATTAAAGCTTGATGCCTATGAAATAAATTCTCCTTTTATCATCACTCTATTTACCAGGTTGCTCCCAAAAGAGTATGGAAGGTAAGCAAGAGAAGTGACAGGTTTAGTAAAAATTAAGTTGGCCTTTTTGCCAACTGAAATGCTTCCATATTCCTGTTGAATTTCCATGGCACATGCACCGTTAAATGTTGCAGCATTGATGGCTTCTTCCGGGAGCATCTTCATCTGTATGCAACTCAGTGACACCACAAAATTCATATTTCCCGATGGTGAAGAGCCAGGATTATAATCTGATGCAAGCGTAACTGCTGCGTTTGCATCAATAAGTTTTCGCGCCGGTTGATAGGGCATTCGTAAAAAGAAGGCAGCGGTCGGAAGCAGCGTAGAAGCGCCATTAAAGTTGCCCAGCATTTCAATTTCTTTTTCATCCAATGTCTCTAAATGATCAAGTGATAAGGCATCAGCATTGATGCCCGTTTCAATGCCTCCAATACTGTTTAACTGGTTTACATGAAGCTTTGGTTTTAGGCCAAACTTCGCCCCCGCATCGCAAACGGTTTTCATTTCCGCAGCGGAGAAAAAACCTTCCTCGCAAAAAACATCAATATAATCGGCCAGGTTTTCACTCGCAATTATGGGAAGCATTTCATTTACAAGTAAATCAATATAATCACTATGATTATTTTTATATAGAAGCGGGTAAGCATGTGCGCCGAGAAACGTCGCTTTTATAGCCAGGTTACTTTTCGCTTTGAGCCTTTTTATTACACGGAGCATTTTTAATTCACCTTCTAACGTTAAGCCATAGCCGCTTTTTATTTCGATAGCCCCGGTACCCATTTTACTAACTTCCTCCAGTCTTTTCCACGCCTGCACAAATAGTTCATCCTCAGAAGTATTATTTAATTTGTCAGCCGAGTGCAGAATGCCGCCGCCATTTGCTGCTATTTCAGCATAACTTAATCCCCTTATTTTATCTACGAATTCGGATTCTCTATTTCCTGCGTATACGAGGTGTGTGTGGCTATCGCACCATGCGGGTAAAACGATAGTTCCATTGTCAACTTCCACAGTCTTATTTTCAGCAAATCGAAAATCTTCCATTGTCCCAACGTCAGCAATAATATCATCTTCAATAATCATATAGCCATTTTCGATACACGGCATTTTAGAAAGCTCTCTCCCACGTAAAATTCCAGTAGATTCTCTTACGTTGGCAATCAGTTCAATATTTGTAAAAATTTGTGTTTTCATTCATTGCATCTTTGCACGTACTCTTTTCGTATAACTATTCACAATGCTTAAATTACCTTAATAAAATGAAAAAATTTATTATCACCCTGCTCGCAGCCACCTTTACTTTTTTTTGCAATGCTCAAACAAAACCTGCCGGTCTGCAGGTTAACGATAAAGCTCCTGAATTTACGGCTAAAGATCAGAACGGTAAAGTTATTTCCCTAAAAGATGAATTGAAAGATGGAAAAGTTGTTTTAATTTTTTACCGTGGCCAATGGTGTCCATATTGTAATAAAGAGCTAAGCCACCTGGAAGATTCGCTGTCCCTGATAACTTCCAAAGGCGCAACCGTGTTAGCTATTACACCTGAGCAGCCCGCTAATGTTGAGAAAACAATCGGGAAAACGAAAGCCACCTATTCAATTCTTACAGACGATAATCTAAAAATCATGAAGGACTATGATGTGGCATTTGCTGTAGACCCGACCACAATAGAAAAGTATAAATCTTATGGAATTGATTTTTCATTAGCTAATGGTAACAATGGTGCTAACCTCCCGGTGCCGGCGGTTTATATAATTGATAAAAACCAAAACATCATCTATCGCCATTTTGATGCTGATTATACAAAGAGAGCCAGCGTGCAGGAAATTGTTGATCATTTATAATTAACTTTTTCAATAACAACTTCTTTGATCTTTCTCAATAGAATTAATCTTCTAAGAACAAAACAAAGTATTCACATAGTACACGGAATGTATTGATGTAAATTGCAGGCTTCATGCTAACAAATATTTATTTCAAAATAATAAATTAATGCCCTGCAATAAAATAAAATTTTTCTTAATTATTGCTGTGTTTATAAGCCTTTCCTCCTGCGGGCAAAACGATTCTTCCATCAAAGAAAATGAAATTCCTATGTACACGAATGCTTTAATTAATGAAACAAGCCCCTATCTTTTGCAACACGCCCACAATCCTGTAAACTGGTATCCATGGGGTGATTCAGCACTTAACAAAGCAAAAAAAGAAAATAAAATGTTGCTGATAAGTGTAGGATATGCAGCGTGCCACTGGTGCCATGTAATGGAGCATGAAAGCTATGAGGACACCGCAGTTGCAAAAATTATGAATGAACATTTCGTGTGCATAAAAGTTGACAGGGAAGAAAGACCCGATGTTGACCAGGTGTATATGAATGCAGCTTATCTTATAAATGGAAGTGGAGGATGGCCGCTCAATGCGCTTGCAATGCCGGACGGCAGACCATTTTTTGCAGGAACTTATTTCCCAAAGGCTAATTGGATAAAGATGCTCGAATATTTTGCAGACCTATATAAAAATGATAAAGAGAAACTGGAGGTGCAGGCAAATAATGTTTCCAAAGGCATTCGTGATATTGAGAATGTTCCAATCAATAATAGCCAGGTCTCTTTTAGCCTCGATACGATGAATGAAATGTTTAAAAAATTTCAGCAGAGGATAGACCAGGAAAAAGGTGGCACCAAAGGAGCAATGAAATTTCCAATGCCATCTAACTGGGAATTTTTATTGCACTATAATTATTTATCCGGTAATACTGAAGCATTAAAAGCTGTGGAAACAACACTTACACAAATGGCACAAGGTGGAATTTATGACCAGGTTGGTGGCGGCTTTTCGAGGTATGCAACTGATGCCAACTGGCATGCGCCGCATTTTGAAAAAATGCTTTACGATAATGCGCAGCTTGTAAGCCTTTACAGTCATGCATTTCAGCTTACCAAAAATCCATTGTATAAAAGAATTGTTTTTGAAACGATTGCTTTTATAAAACGTGAGCTTACTTCCCCTGAAGGTGGATTTTATTCTTCTCTAGACGCGGATAGCGAAGGAGAAGAAGGGAAATTTTATGTATGGAGTGAGCAGGAGATCCGGGAAATTTTGGGAGATGATGCGGAAATTTTTTCAGACTATTTTGGAATTACCACTAAAGGAAACTGGGAGCCCAACAAAAATATTCCTGACATAAATATGGGTAACAAAAACATTGAGAAAAAATATAGCATTTCTCACGAGGATCTTTTGAAAAAAACAGATGTATTAAAGGGTAAATTATTTTTAGAAAGAGCAAAACGCATTCGGCCACATACTGATGATAAAATATTAACGTCGTGGAATGCGCTTATGTCAAAGGGTTTGATTGATGCTTACGGTGCTTTTGGCGAAGATGAGTTTTTATCGATGGCGCAAACCAATATCAATTTCCTCCTTAAAAACATTGCATCAAAGGACAACGAACTATATAGGAATTATAAAAATGAAAAAGCAACTATTCCTGCTTTTTTAGATGACTATGCTTTTATGATCAGCGCTCTTATTGATTATTACCAGGTAAGTTTTGATCAAAGCTATTTACAAAAGGCCAATGGTTTTACGCAATATGCAGAACAACATTTTTTTGATAAATCTTCAGGAATGTTTTTTTATACAGACGATCAACATAGTAATTTGATTGCCAGGAAAATGGAAGTGACAGACAACGTAATCCCTGCTTCTAACAGCGAAATGGCAAAGAATCTATTACTCCTGAGCCTTTATTTTGAGAATAAAAATTACGAAACACAGTCAGAGCAACTTCTTAAAAATGTAATTGACGATCTGAAAAAAAATGTTGGCTATTATAGCAACTGGGCACAACTGATGGCCTTACACTTAAAGCCACCTTATGAAATTGCCATAATGGGAGATAACTGGAAACAGAAGCTGGCGGCCTTTCACAAAAACTATTTGCCACAAGCAATATATCTCGGAGGAAATACGGAAGATGGAATTGCACTGTTACAAAATAAACTAGTTAAGGGCAAAACAATGATCTACGTCTGTGAAAACAAAACATGCCAGCGGCCTGTAGAAGAAGTTAGTGAGGCGTTGCAGCAAATGAAACCGAAGTAAATGATTGATATTTATTTTATAGCAAAGGAAATGCGGCTAAGCCTAACTGTTAGTACGTTCATAAAAAATTTAAACCGGAGCCTTTATTACATAATCTTTGCCCTCATCTTCCTTGCTTAACACTTTGTAAGCTACAATACCGGCAGCTACCATTAACACTGAGCCCAATAAAAACGGAGCGCCAGGAAAATATAATGAAGTAGTCTTTGCGGTAAAATGTGCAAAAAGGTTTGTCATAATTGGCGGACTGAGGATAGACGTCGCACTAATTAGACTGGTAAGCGCTCCTTGCAGTTCTCCTTGTTCATTCGCCGGCACATGACCCGTAATGATTGATTGCAATGCGGGGCCTGCAATCCCGCCAAGACAGTAAGGTACCAAAAAGACAAACATCATCCAACCTTGTGTAGCAAAAGCAAATAGCATAAGCCCGACCGCATACATGGCAAATCCTACATAAATACTTTTTGTGTTTCCGAGTTTGGGATTAATATAACGTATAAGCACACCCTGAACTAAACCAACAAGTAAGCCAACCAGGCCCAACGAAATTCCAATTACTTTTTCACTCCAGGAAAAGCGCTCAATTCCAAAATATGCCCAAACACTTTGAACTGCTTGCCCGGCCATATAGACCAGGAAGAAAGAAACAGCCAAGGCACTTACAGCAGTGTATTTCCTAAGGTGCTTTAAAGCACCGAACGGATTCGCCCGTTTCCATTCAAACTTTCGCCGGTTCTGTACAGACAAAGATTCCGGAAGGACAAAATAGCCATATAAAAAATTTATAAAAGTTAATACAGCCGCTGCTATAAAAGGAACACGGGCTCCATACTGCCCAAGCAAACCGCCTATTACCGGGCCTATGATAAAGCCAAGCCCGAATGCCGCACCCACAAGACCGAAGTTCTTAGCGCGATCTTCCGGTAAACTTATATCAGCAATGTAAGCTGTAGCAGTTGTAAAGCTTGCGCCTGTTATTCCCGCAATAATTCTTCCAACAAAAAGCCACCCAATGGTAGGAGCAAGAGATAAAAAGACGTAATCAACACCGAAGCCAAACAGTGAAAATAATAGTACAGGCCTTCGGCCAAATTTATCACTGAGGTTACCAAGAACAGGAGAAAATAGAAATTGCATAAAAGCGTACGCAAATGTGAGCCAGCCGCCATAGCGTGCAGCGACGCTGATATTTCCGTGAATTAATTGCTCTATTAGTTTGGGAAGAACCGGGATTATTATTCCCAGCCCTGTTACATCTATAAGAAGGGTTAAAAAAATAAAACCCAACGCTGCCTTACCATTACGCGCCATGCACAATATTTTTTCAAAGATGGAGAAAAAAGATTTAGAATTATTAAGACTAAAATAGTGATTTCAACTATAATGTATTCCCGTTAAGTTGCGCTTACGGATTTATAATTTCTATTCGATATATTGCAATCCTAACTAAAAAAAGAATTATGAAAACAGCAGGGTGGATATTAATTGCGGTTGGAATTATAATGATTTTTATAAAAGGTTTTTCAGTACCGGTGCAAAAAAAAGTGGTTGACGTGGGGCCTATCGAAATCAATAAAACCGAAAATAAATGGATCGGATGGCCAACATATGCAGGGGCGTTACTGGCAGTAATTGGAGTAGTGCTGGTAGTGGCAGATAGAAAAAAATAAGTACAAGTTTCATTCTTTATTCTAAAACAAAACGGATAAGAAAGCCCGGCAATATGCGAGGTTTTCTTATCCGCTTTTTAAATTTTTACAATAAAAGCAATAAAAGCAATATTATTATGATAATTGCACCAACAGATAAATAAATTCCATTACTGTTTGCCCGCACTTCTTTTTTAATTTCTTTAACTTCTTTTCTCAATGCCTTTTTTTCTGACGAAGTAAGATTGCTTTTGTCCATATTCCGGATCTCGATCAAACGGTTCGCTACTTGTTGCGCACGCACATCCAAGTTAGCATTCTCTGTTTTTTCACCACGTATTGGTTCTCCCGCGAAGGCAGGTATTACAGAAACTGTAAACATGGTGAATAAAAGAACGGTGAAAAATTTTTTCGCATTCATGTGATGATTTTTTAGGTTTAAGGAAATGTTTTTCAAAAAGTAAATATAAAACTATTGCAACAACCAATATAAAAAATATTGTTCCAAACGTTGTCAAACGTACCTGCCTGGTGTAAATCCACATGGATGTATTTTTTATTAAAAAACCACCGGGCGGGCCCGGTGGTTCAAACTTTTTCAGCTTCCAGATTATTTAGATGGACACCTGCTAACAAGCCGTTAGCAGAGACATCCATGTTCTATCTGTAGATTGCATGAATACCTCCTTTTCTTTGATGAAAAATAAAGTTAGGAAAAAAATCGAAAAATAAAAGGTGAAATATGTTCAAATGATTTGCCTTTTTAAATCGTACTGCAGGTCGGGATGAAGTGCTGAAAGAGCCTTTTCAATCTTGTCACTTTGAGTGTTGTACAGCTTCGTCAATTGCTTATTATTGAATAATGATGAAGGCATCGATTTAAAGCTGTTACAAAACTGGATAAGTATCTCAGCCTCCACCTGCTTTGAAGCCGCCATGCGAATGAATTTATTTGTCAGCCGCAGAATTTTTCTAATTCCTTTCTTTGCGAAATATATATGTTTAAGGTTTATGTCTTTGAATAGATCAACTAAGTGAAGTTTTACATCTTCAGTATATTTTGAAATATCATCCGCATCAAAAAGCAGGAACGTCAGCAGTTCTTTATTTTCTTTTTTGAATTTAGAAAGGCGCAAACAATACGTTATAAGGTCGGCATTATTTTTCCTTTCTAATTCTTTTTTTAATTCGTTTATTGAGGCGGCTTTCATAATCGGTGAATATATAAGTTTTCATTCGTGTAATCATTCTTTAAAAAGGAAAAAGGCATCGCAATAAAAAAGGAAACCCGCAGGTTTCCTTTTCAGTGGATTCATGTGTGTATCGTTACAACTATTGCTTAATTACTTTACCATTATAGAGTATTTCTCCTGAAGCATTTGCAACAGAAAGTATATACATTCCCTGCTGCAAGCCGTTCACATTAGAAAAATCTTTCCTTGTGCTACCGGAATTAATTGTCCATTTTTCTTTGGCAACCAACTTGCCTGAAATATCAACAAGCCTTGCACTTATAACTTCTTCTTTACTGCTTAAGAAATCAACAGTGAGATTATTGTGGAATGGATTAGCCAATACAGTAACCCCGGTTTTTAGCGTATTAATTTTTACATTGACAGTTGACGAGTATTTAAATTTACCATCCTTATCAATTTGTTTTACGCGATAAAAATTAACTCCTGAAACAGGTTTGGCATCATAAGCAGCATAGCTTTTTGCTGCTGAACTATTACCGCTGCCCTTTAAAGAACTTATGCTAGTCCACCTGCTATTTCCATCTACACTTCTTTCCACCTCAAAATGGTCACTGTTAAGTTCCTGTGACGTAGAAAAATTAATATCAATACCGCTGCCTCTCTGCCGTGCGGCGATTCTTAAGAACGTCACAGGTGTAACGCCACCTTCGGGACATTGTGAAATATCTATATCATCAATCGCAAAATCATTTCCACAACCAGCGCCTGTCTCATCACTAATTATTAAACGCATGGTGGTTACCAGGAAAGCTCCTGTTGCAGGCAACGTAAAAAGAGCACCGTCTGGAACCCACGTTGGCGATGCCGTCTCCGGAATGGCGGAAGAAATGTAGGGCGAGCCTGCTAAGGGCACCCAATTATTACCTGCATCAAGGTACTCAAATGCATAGCTGAATTGTGGAAGTAAGGGAGAAGAACAAGTACCCGGTAAACTCACATTCATTGCGTATAAACTTGCGGTAAAGTCTCCTGGTAAAAATCCTGCCGTGCGGGTAATGGTGTGACTATAAAACATACCAGCCTGGCCATTTGCTACCAGCATCATGCCATTCACATTACCTGTGTGGTCAGGAGCTTTATGCCAGCCAAAATTCTGAAAAGATGTATTACGCAACCTATAAGTTCCATCAAGAGTTAAAGGCTCTTTTGCCTGGTAGGTGAGCGTAGTCGAGATCACATCAGGACTACTCATGGACGCAGTACCTGTCCCGAAATCTTCTGCAAATAAATTAAGAGAATTGGGACAGGCTACTTGTGCATTTACAGTGGTAAAAAAAGTGGCGGAAAGTAAAAAAGTAACTGTAATTCCGGCCAACATCAATGTTCTTGTGAAGAATGTAAATTTCTTTTCCATAAAAAAGTTTTAGAGTATAATAAATTATTTGGGGGATTTCTCAGGAATGGGAATGACAGTTCTTCTGAAAAAAGTATTGGAGCTTTGCGGTAGTCTTTGATAAGGAAAAGGAAAGCAGCAACCGTATGGTTGAGGTTTGAGAACAAATATAGCTTAAAAATTATACTTAGAAAGAAAAGCAGGCCCTTTTTTGTAATTAAAGACCTTTAGCAAATAAAATATCGGTAAGGCTACAGTTGAATTTGGCAAGTAAGGTGCTTTGAGTTTAACGATCGCTAAAGCGATCTCGACTACGACCGGCCTACATTTCATCGGTTGCAAAATTTATACAAACTTTTAGTCTAAGTTTTATGGGGTGCCCGATAGCCTGATAATTGCAGCCCATTCTTCGGAGCTTACTTTTTGAACCGAAAGGCGGGAAATTCTTACCAATTCCATTTTTGATAATTCATCATGGCTTTTAATCTGCGTAAGTGAAACCGGTGACTTCAATTTCTTCAATGGTTTTAAATCTACTGCCAGCCAATTTGGATCATCTGTCGTGGAATCCTGGTAAGCTTTTTTAGTGACCTTTGCTATACCTACAATTTCCATCCCCTCATTGCTATGATAAAAAAAAACTTCATCACCAGTTTGCATATCTCTCAAATTATTTCTGGCGGCGTAATTCCGAATACCATCCCACGAAGTCTTTTTATCTTTTGCAAATTGTTCCCAGCCATAGACAGACGGTTCAGATTTTACAAGCCAGTAATTCATATCGCTAATTTTTAGGAAAGATTTATTGAGATCAGTTATAGAACGAATGTACAAAAACAATTCACATACCTATATGGCATCTATAAAAAAAAATATCCCCGGAGAAGGCCGGGGATATTATTCAAAATAATAAATCTAAAGTTAAGAAATGGGGGTAGCGGTTGTTGCCACAGGACCTGGAGCAGGCTTTACATCCTTTTCCTTCATGCCCTCGTTAAGTTCATTTTTTACATGCTCTTTCGCATCATTGAATTCTCTTACACCTTTACCAATGCCACGCATAAGATCAGGAATTTTTTTGCCTCCGAAAAATAAAAGTACTACCAGAAGGATGAGTATCCATTCTGAACCTCCAGGCATTGACAGAAGGAAAACGGGTTTTAAAAGACTAGTTAACATTATTTATGTTTTTATTTAGTGAGTAAATGATATTCTATTTAAAAAATTATTTGATAAAGATGTGCACATAACAATTACGTTTTTTTATCAAAAGTAGATTACTTTTTATTTGCTTCAAAGATATGTTTAATACGTAAGCTATGGTTTTATTAGTTTAAGTTTTGCTCTTTAATTAATTTTTCTTTAGCAACCTTCCTGGAAAGAAAAATGCTTATTTCATAAAGGGCAATAAGAGGTATGGTCACAATGGCCTGGCTTGTCCAGTCTGGTGATGGCGTAATAACTGCAGCCACAATTAAAATTACTACATAGGCGTATTTGCGATAGTCCTTTAGCATTTTTGGGTTGACGATACCAATCTTTGAAAGTACATAACAAATTACCGGAAGCTCAAATCCAAGCCCACAGCCAAGTATTATACTCGTTAATGTATCTATATAATCATCGAGAGTAGGCAGATAAGTATAAGCGCCTGTATTACCAAGCTGATAGTTAGCCAGGAAATTAAATGTGAAAGGCGCCAGCAAATAATAGCCAAATGCAGCACCAAGAAAGAAGCATATTGAAACCCAGGCTATACTTCCATTTGCGCTTTTTATTTCTTTAGCACTTAATGCTGGTTTTATATACCGCCATATTTCCCAAAAAATATAAGGGAAAGCAAGGATAATACCTCCGACAAAGGAAATAGATATTGCAGACATGAAAGGCCCGCTTACAGTGCTTCCCAAAAGTTTAATGTTCACAGGCGGCATACAAAGCGCATCACCCAAATGCAGCTTATGGCCTAGTGTACACAAGCCGCTATAAGTAATAAAATCAGTGCGGGCCGGTGCATACACAACATTATCGAATACCCAGTCAATAAAAATAAAAATCAGGATCGTAGCAGAGACAACAGCAATCGCAGCTCGCATGATATGCCATCTCAACACTTCAAGATGATCAACAAAGCTCATGTGTGAATCTTGCTGCGTATGCTTTATTCTTTTTAAAAGAAAACCATTTTGCGAAACACTTGTGTCCATTTTTCTTAATGAATTACTGCCGGGTATTAATAATAATTGCATAAGAATTTTGATATTCTTATTTATAAAAATGGCTATGCCTTAGAAAACATAGCCATTTTTTAATCTTTATATTTTAATACTTGCTATACTATAAAAGGATCAACAATATCTAAAATCTGTGCGGTAGTTAGCGGCTCATCAAAAGCTTCTGAAGCTGCTTTTGCATCTATGAATGAATTGCCACCAATTCCGGTGATAGTAACCCCTGCTTGCGTCACCACTTCTTCACCATTGTAACTTTTTTGAATTGCAGCATTGCCTGCGGGAAAATCAATTCCGCTTTGATTTAAAGTGATCCAGGGCTTTACTGTTTGTCCCGCAGGAACAGCAGCATTCAAAGCTCTTCTCATCTGGCGTATGTGCGATGCATGCCTTGCTTCTACCGAATGAATTTCCAAAGCGGCAGTAAGCACGGTGCGGTTGCCTTGCAATGCCGGCGCCTGGCCCTTATAAGCACGAACTCCTGTATCTTCAAAAGTTTGCGCCATTGCCAACTGAACAGCATAAAATCCAAGGTATCCTGCAAACGGTCCTGTGTTTGACCCATTACCAGCGGTAAAATCAAAAGTTGGTTTTGCAACTGCGGCTGCACCTAAAACCGATTTAAGAAAAGCAACGTGCTTGTTCTCGTCGTCTTTAATTTTAGACAAAGCGCCCTGGGCGGCAGCGCTGGCAGTCATATAGCCGGGAGAGCCAACGATGTTGTTGTAAAACTCGGCTTCCAAATACTCAAGAGTTAAAGCGAAGTTTAAAACATCGTTTACAGTTGAATTACTCTGGCCATAAGCTGTTTTAAACATTGAGCCCAAAGCAAAAGGAATTGATGCAACAGCAACCTTACCAGATAGATTGGCAAATTTTTTCATTGCGCTTCTCCTTGTATCAAGCCTGTCGTAGACTTCCGGGTCTGCTTTTTCTATTTCAGAAATTATATTTTGTAAGTTCATAATTATTAAATTTAAGAGGGTAAGTTACTTGCGTTAATTTTTGTTTTGATGTAAGCGCCGGCTATCGCTAATACTTCTGAAGGAGTACGTGCACTATCCAGGCCCATGCCATCAACTGTGTTTGCAAACGTGCCATTAGAAATAAGGTCAGCTATCAATGCAGCATGACGGGCTTCTACTGAAACTATTTTTCCTGCAAGTGTCAAATATGTAGCGCCAGCACTAGTTGTAGAAATCAACTGTCCGGCACCGTTATATGCAGTTACGCCCAAATCTTCAAACGCTTTTGCTGTTGCCAATACACTTGTACGACTCGTAAAATCAATGGAAGAGAAATTTACTTCGAGTGCAACAATTGCGTTTCCTGCAAGAGCGGCTTTAAATAATTCCCTGTGTGCTACTTCATGATTCCTGATATCAGTAAGATATTCCATTTCTAAAGCAGATATGCTTGCGTAAGGCGTCATAATTACTTGTGTGTAAAATGCTGCTTCTAATTGCTCAAGAGCATACGCATAATTTAATATTCCGGTATCGCCACTTCCAAGGTTTACACCATCGTTGCTTGAATTGTTATCGTCCTTTTTGCAGGCGGCTGCTGTCGCCATAATTGCGGTTCCTGCACCAACTATTCCAAAAAACTTTCTTCTTGAAAATGGTTTAGCAGTCGCCTCGTAAATCAAGTCGGGCTGACTTACTTCTGTTTTTGTGTCTAACATAATAGGTTGATTTAATTTGAGAAATTTGTTTTCTGAGTCGAATTTTTTAACTCAAGATCATCTACGATCAAATGTTATAAACGGTTTTTTTTATTTAGAAAGTGGGATGGATTTTCACAAACTTTTCATTCTTTGATAAATTTTAAAACGCTTGTGAATAAAGGGTTTTAGGAGAAATTTGCTTCATAAGCTTATGGGGTATACAAGCCAGTTATATTTATTTTTATACGATGATTAAAAGAAAATGAAGACTCTTTACCTCTACAACATCTTAGTTATATTATCCCTCCAAAATACACATGCATCATGCTTATAAAAATGCGGATACAATTCATTAGATTCTTTTCAACAACTCGTTAGAAATTTTTTTCTAATTTTTCCCGATTTGAAAAAACCGTGGACTATTATTAATCGTAGTTTTATAAACCGTTGCTATAAAATTCTTACTGCTTTGTTTGGGAGATAAGTTTTATCTTAATCTGACTAGTGGTATTTCACACGTAAAATATTTTTTTGCTGAAAATGAAATTGGCAATTACATACCTGCTTCTTTTCACTTATGCAACCATTATATTGAAACCTATACTGCCTTACTCTTCGGATATTATCGCACACGTTTTTTGGTATAAGGACCACATGGCAACTGTGCATTCTCACAATGGAAAATTTCACGTTCATAAGGAAATGATCGAAGCTGCGAAAAGCAGTAATTCGGAAAAAGATTCGACTATTTTTAAAAAAGACGTTTCAGCAAATGATCATATTATTAGCAAACAATTAAATATTTCAAAAGAAGAAATTATTATTCCGAAATATTTCTACTCGCTTTCCCCTACTCTCTTTTATACATTCCTCAGCGCCGATTATCCTCCTCCAAAAGTTTAGCGCACATACAATTTTGATTGAAGTCAATAGTCCATTTTCTTTTTTTTTATAACCGGAAATTATCGCTATACAAAAACGATATAACAGTTATAAGGTAATTGTATTTATGTATTAGCCTTGTCAAAATATTTTATCAATCATAAAAGGATTTATAATATGAAGTATAAAAAAGGAAACCTATGCGCATTATTTCCAAACGACTTATTTTATCAATACCCATTTTTTTTCTTTCAATCACGATAACACATTCACAAACTGTGATAAGGGGGAAGGTAGTAGATATTACAAGCAGGCAACCGCTTGAAAACGCCTCCATCACTAATGAAGATAACACCTCTGCAAAAACACTTACTGACCGTAATGGAAATTTTTCAATCAATACGATTAAACCTGAAAGCCAATTATCTGTTACGTACGTTGGATATAAAACCGCGACAATAAAAGCAGATTCGAATTATGTAAAAGTTGAAATGCAACCTGCATTGGTAAACCTGCAGGATGTGGTGATTCTTCAAAAAAATAGTTTTTCAAAATTCAGTACACTTTCAAAAATTGATCTCGATCTTAAGCCTGTGAGGAACACGCAGGAATTGCTTCGCGTTGTGCCCGGTTTATTTATTGCGCAGCATGCTGGAGGTGGAAAGGCAGAGCAAATATTCTTAAGAGGATTTGATTGCGACCACGGAACTGATGTGCAGGTAAGTGTAGATGGAATGCCGGTAAATATGGTGAGTCACGCTCACGGCCAGGGGTATGCGGATTCGCATTTCGTTGTTCCGGAGACGATAAATGATGTTGATTTTGGAGCAGGCCCATACTATACACAGCACGGTAATTTAAATACAGCAGGCTATGTATCCTTTTCTACATTTAATAATATTTCGCAAAGCAGGTTCCAGGTAGAAGCAGGAAGATTTGATACCTACCGCGGCTTATTGATGCTTGATCTTTTGAAGAAAAATAAAGACAAGCAAAGCGCTTATATCGCCTCCGAATATTATTACACCAACGGACCTACCGTGAACAAACAAAACTTTAACCGTTTTAATATTTTCGGAAAATATAACCTGGCAATTACTAATTCAACTCAATTAGTCACATCTCTTTCTGCGTTCAAAAGCAATTGGGATGCTTCAGGCCAGGTGCCGTCAAGGGCTGTAGAAGAAGGGTTGATCGGGCGGTTTGGATCTATAGATCCGTCGGAAGGTGGCAATACGGAAAGATATAACGCGAATGCAATTTTATCACACACTTTTTCAGATGGATCTGCGTGGGAAAACCAGGCATGGTACAGCCGTTATAAATTTAACTTGTATTCTGATTTTACTTTTTTTCTGAATGATCCGGTAAATGGTGATGAAATAAACCAGGCGGAGGAAAGAAATCTTTTCGGATACCTTTCAAAGTTTGATCACAAATCTTTCCTGGGCAAGGCTGCTCTTCACTCAACTTATGGAACAGGCTTTCGTTATGATGCAACACACAACAGCAAACTTGCACACGTTGTGAAACGTGAATTTCTTGATTATTATAAGCTCGGCAATATAAAAGAGCTGAACACTTTTGCATTTATAAACGAAGAAATAAATTTTGGAAAATTTCTCGTTGATGCAGGCGTACGCTTCGACTATTTCCATTCAAATTATTTCGATAAACTTCCCGGGATGCAAAAACCTGGCAGAGGAGAATCTATCATAAGCCCCAAGTTAAATATTCAATATACCTTAAACCCAAAGGTGCAATTTTATATAAAAAGCGGCAAAGGTTTTCATTCTAATGATAGCCGTGTAGTAGTAGCAAATCATGGAAAACAAATTCTGCCCGCGGCTTATGGGGCGGATGTGGGAATTATATTAAAGCCAACCGACAACTTACTTTTGAATGTGGCAGCCTGGTATCTTTATCTGCAGCAGGAATTTGTATATGTAGGCGATGATGGCAATATTGAACCAAGCGGCAGAACAAGGAGAGAAGGAATTGATGTAATAGCAAGGTACCAGTTTAGCAGGCGCCTGTTTGGAAATGTAAATGTAAACTTCACAAGGCCCAGGGCTATAGATGAAGCGAAAGGGCAAAATTATATTCCATTAGCTCCTGTTGCCACAAGTACCGGTGGATTATTTTATAAAGCGTTGCAAGGTTTTAACGGAAGCCTTACTTATCGATATATAAAAAACAGGCCAGCCAATGAAGACAATGCGATTATAGCGAAGGGATATTTTTTAATGGATGCCTCGGCAAATTATACTACCAAAAAATATGAAGTTGGGATTGCGTTCGAAAATATATTTGATGTTGACTGGAACGAAGCACAATTCGCTACTGAGTCAAGATTGCAAAATGAGCCAACCGGCTCTTCGGTAACTGAGTTAAACTTTACACCGGGGATTCCGTTTTTCGCCAGAGTAAAATTTGCAGTATTTTTTTAAAAGTCAGACTATACAACGAACGAAAATTTTATAGAAATTAAAGCAAGTACAAAAACTGCCGGACTGCGGTCCGGCAGTTTCTTAATTTAATATTTATTTGAAAGCTATTATTGAAAGGAAAAATCTTTATATCAATCCCAACCGCTTGCCAGCACATCGGCTATGTGCATAGTTGTAATGGGCAATTCTTTTTTGGCAATATAACCATCAATATGCATGAGGCAACTTAAGTCCGTAGAGATAATAATTTCTGCATTAGTCGCCAGGGCATTGTTAACTTTTTGATCTGCCATTGCAATGGATATCGCTTCAAATTTAACAGCAAACGAACCGCCAAAGCCGCAGCAGGTTTCATTATCAATCATTTCAACTAACTCAAGGCCTTTCACCCGGCTCAACAACTTCCTCGGGCCTTCTTTTATTTTACATTCCCGCAAGCCTGCACAACTATCATGATAAGTTGCCCTGGCATTAAGCTCTGCACCGTAATTTTCAATTTTTAAAATTCCGGTTAAGAATTCAGTGAATTCAAAAATTCTATTCGACAAATCTTTCACCTGGTTGTGATATGATGAGTTCTCAAATAGCTGCGAATAATAATTTCTTACAAAGCCAACACAAGATGCAGAAGGAGCAACGATATAATCTGTGCCTTCAAAATCTTTTATAAATTTTAAGGCAACATCTTTTGCCTCATTCCAAAAGCCAGCATTAAAAGCCGGTTGGCCGCAACAAGTCTGGTTCTTATTATAATGAACTTCGCAACACGCTTTCTCCAAAACTTTCACCATGTTAAAAGCAGTTTGCGGGTACAACTGATCTACAAAACACGGAACGAATAATTGTACTTTCATGATAATTGTATCTGGAATAATTTCATTGATAGTTTGAATACTTTCACTTAAAAATCATGGTGAAGAAATATTTCCAAGGTTGGAAATTGAATATTTAAGCGCCATCATTTTTAAAGCAGATAAAGCCGCCTCTTCGCCTTTGTGGCCATGCTTACCGCCGGTGCGCTCATCTGCCTGCTCCTGGTTATCTACAGTAAGCACGCCAAAAATAGTAGGAACAGGCAAAGCAAAATTTAAATGCACCACACCGTCTGTTACTGCCTTACATACATAATCAAAATGGGGCGTATCGCCACGAAGAACACAACCAAGCGCAATAAACACCTGCGGTTTTTCAAATTTATTCTGATAAGTTCCCCAAAAACTTTTTATAGCAAACGATATTTCAAACGCTCCGGGTACTGTTATGACTTTATAATTATTCATGTCATAACTTTTTAGCATTCTTATACAACCTTCCAATAATTTGCTAACTATATCTGCATTCCATTCGGTATGTACTATAACAATACAGGCATCCTTTGAAAGAATGCCTGGATTAAAATTGTATAAATTTTCGTTTACAGCTGCCATTAATAGAATAGATATTTATTCTGAAAATTCACCAAGCTTTGCAAGATAGCGATCTACATCTGCGGCCTTTTCAGAAAGAGGGTATTGATCTTTTATTTTTTTGAAGAGGTCAATCGCATCTTTTGTTTTACCCGTAACCTCAGCAAAAAGTGCCGCCCTGAAAAGGAATTCGGAAGAAGTAAATTCATCTTTATCATTTACATCCGCTGCCTTCTTATAATAGTCCAGTGCATCGTCGTTTCTCTTTAGCTCTGCGCTTGCGTCTCCTATCATACCAAGTGCACGGCTTTTAATTTGCGTGGCTCCATGCGCATTAAAATCTTTGAGGTATTTAATAGCTTTATCATATTGCTTTAAATGCAGGTAGGAAGCACCCGCATAATATTCACTCAAATTAGCAGCATCTGTACCGGAATACTTACTTATAATTTTTAATGCTCCGGCATTTACACCATCGCCATTTAAAACTTTTGCAGCAAGAAGGGCTTTTGTTGAGTCAGCCGGTGCATTGCTAAAATCAGAAAAATATTTTTGTGTAATAAAAATTGCATCATTTGCTTTTTCCTCCCCCGGGATCTTAAACATGTATTTGTAAACCAACCAGCCTCCCAATATGATGATTATTGCCGAAGCAATATACATTACCGGCTTATTATAATTTGCCCAAAAACCTCTTGCTCTCTGAACCACATCTTCCTGTTGTATTTTTTTATCAGCCATTAATTTTAGTTTGTTATTTATTTATCCCTTTAAAATTTTTTCTTTGATAATTATCATTTCGAGATCCTGCTTCCCGTGCGATGTTGTAAGCATTTAAACATTTTCGTTAATCTGTAATGAATGGATAATCTTCCTGTGCATACACATCTTTGTACAATTCATCATCATCAGGAAACGGACTTTCATCAGCAAACTTTACGGCCTCTTCCACCTCAGCTTTTACCCTGTCATTTATATTTTCAATTTCCTCGTCAGATAAATTGTAATCACTCTTCAACTTAGTTAATGTAGTTTCCAAAGGATCTTTCAATTTATATTCTTCCATCTCGTCTTTGGTTCTGTATTTCGCAGGATCACTCATACTATGGCCTTTGTAACGATATGTTTTTATTTCTAATAAAGTAGGCCCACCTTTTTCCCTTGCCCTCTTAACCGCTCTTGCAACACCGTCATGCACAGTTTCCGGCGACATACCGTCAATTTTATCACCTGGCATATCATATGCATCGGCAAGCTTATAAATATCAAGTACGTTGGAAGTGCGCTCAACCGAAGTTCCCATTGCGTAATGATTATTTTCGCAAATAAAAACTACCGGCAACTTCCAAAGCATTGCCATATTAAATGTTTCATGCAAAATTCCCTGGCGGGCAGCGCCATCCCCGAAGAAACAAAGAACAACATTTTCTGTTCCCCTATATTGTTCAGCAAAAGCCAAACCGGCGCCAGTGCCTATTTGCGCTCCTACAATTCCGTGGCCGCCAAAAAACTTTTCCTTTACTCCAAACATGTGCATACTTCCACCTTTGCCTTTGCTGCAACCGGTGAATTTGGCATAAAGTTCAGCCATACACAATTTTGCAGAAACGCCTTTTGCCACTGCAAGTGCATGATCGCGATAAGATGTTATAAAAAGATCATCCGGGGTAGTTGCCGTCATACAACCGGCAGCAATAGCTTCCTGACCGATATATAAATGGCAAAATCCACGAATCTTTTGCATGCCATACATCTGGCCGGCTTTCTCTTCAAACCTGCGAAGTAAAAGCATCAATTCGTACCAGTATAGATAAGTTTCCCTTGAAAACTTTGTTGCCAATTTTTTTATTTTAGGCGGCAAAGATAGGGGAAAAAGAAAAGAAAAAAAGTCAATTATGTATGATGGATTTGTTGAGAATAACCAACGATCAAAAGCATAACATTATACAGAGGGAGAAAGGTCTATCAATTTTAAAGCGATTAAATGAAGACCCAAAAAAATAAAAAGTGAAATCTCTATTTAACAGGAAAAACCTAATTATTAAGAAAAACAAAACCGGCAATTGCCGGTTTGTTTTCTATGATTTCAACAGAAGTGAAAGTATCACCCGTGACGTACAGAAGTATTTTAATTTTTACTATTTACCTGGGCCAATGTTGCTTCGCCGATAATTTTATCAATCACCTTTACTGTTTCGTCCACATAAATATCAGTACCAAGTCTTTTCAAAAATTGTTTGTTTTTTGCAATCTTATCTTTGTCACCACCTATCTCTACAGAATCTTTTACGATGTTTGATACTTTAAGATCTTCAGCGAGTTTGGAAAGATCTTCCAGGTTCTTTGACGTTGATTTTACTTCGCTTAATTTCTGGCGATACTTTACAATATTCAATGGAGTTTCTTTATCGTTGTAACCGTCAAGTAAACTTACATCTTCCCTTATTCCTTTAAACCTTGAACTTTGATTTATTTCGGTGTTTACTTTTGATATTACTGAATTAAAACTATAACCGGGATTCCATGTAGTATAATTAGCTTTTGGAATCTCATCCCAACTTAACGCATCAGGGTTGTCCTTTTCGCGAAATTTTACGTTTTCAAGCCTATCAGGAATTACAATGTCAGGAACCACACCGCGCAATTGTGTTGCGCCACCATTTATCCTGTAAAATTTCCTAAACGTGAGTTTAATATCGCCGAGCCCTTCCGTTGGGTTCGCAAACATTGCATTCTCTGATTGAGGGTCAAGGGAAATACTGCGTTGTACAGTTCCTTTGCCATAAGTAGATGTGCTGCCTATAACTATCCCCCGATGGTAATCTTGTATAGCAGCAGCAAAGATTTCAGAAGCAGAAGCACTAAGCTCATCCACCATTACTGCAAGAGGGCCGGTATATAAAACCTCTTTATCTCTATCGCTTAAAATATTTGCTCTTTCATCTCGGCCTTTTACCTGGCATATCGGTCCGTCCTTAATAAATAAGCCCGCCATATCCACCACATCATTCAAAGACCCTCCCCCATTTCCGCGAAGGTCAATTACAATTCCTTCCACGTTTTCTTCTTTAAGTTTTTCTACTTCTTTAGCCACATCTGTTGCTGACCTGCGTGCAGAAGGATCATCAAAGTTTGCGTAAAACTCAGGCAAATAGATGTAGCCAATCTTATGAGTGCCATTTACGATGGCACTTTTGGCAAAGGTATCATCAAGAGAAATTTTATCTCTTATGATTGGAACCACTTTCACGCTTCCGTCGGCTTTTTTCAAAGTCAGCCTTACCTCTGATCCTTTTTGTGCACCTCTTATTAATTTAACAGCGTCTGTAACTGCATAACCTGTAACATCAACAGGAGCGCCACCAGCCTGGGCGATTTTTACGATTTCATCTTCGGGTTGAATGTCCCCTGATTTCCACGCGGGGCCCCCGGTTATAAGGCTGGCAATTTTTATTTTTCCATCGTCTTCTTTTAATTGAGCACCTATTCCAAAAAAAGTACCACTAAGCAACTCGTCAAAACTTCTTTTATCTACGGGAGCGAAATAAGTTGTGTGGGGATCCATACTGCCCGTGATAGAGTTTACAAAATCGCTAAACATGTCATCAGAAGTATTATGATTTTTCAGTGTTTGAAAATAGCGGTCCATTTGCCTTGATACAATTTCCCGTGCTTCCCTCTCTAATGTAGAATCGGCCTTCACGCCATCTTTTTTGAAGATTGAATCTTTCGCTGCTACATGCTTATCTCTTTCGTCCTGCAGATCAATATATCTTCCAAGTATGAGGTATTTAAGGCGTTTGCGCCCATAGTCAAATCTTTCAGCTTCCGTTTTAGGAAAAGATCTTTTATCTCCATCTAGTTGCAAAGATTCGTCCTTAGTAAAGTCAAAAGGTTTGGAAAGAATTTCTTTTGAAAATTTGGCAGTTTCGTCTACACGTGCCAGGTAGGTTTTACTTATTGTAAAAAAAGATTCAAGCGGAGAGCCGTGTATTTCATCATCAATTTTATCCTGATATTTTTTAAATTCATCAATATCTTTTTGAAAGAAAATATATTTATCAGGATCAAGAGACTCCTCATATTTATCCAGCACTTCTTTTGAAAATTTATCGTCAATCTTCTTTGGGCTGTAATGCCCTTGTTCTAAAACAATACCTACATTTCGCAGTATTCTTTCATATTTGGTTCTCGGGTTATCGTCTTTCCTGTCGCCCCGGCCCATGACGCCATAGGTTAAGAACAAGCCGCCACAGATAAGCACTAAAAGTACGGGTAAGAATTTTTTGCTCATAATAAATTTCGTTAATGAAGTCATACGTAAAAATAAAAGAAAATAGATTCGTTGATTAAAATTAGGATGTTTAATTAACAAAGGTTTCTAAAATATATGGACGGTTAATTCTCAATATTATTGCGCAGGTAATTTATAAATTATGAAAAAAAATCCTGCCTTTGAAACGAAGACTATAATTTATGAGGCCACGAAAGGATTAATTTATCTTATATGTCAATGAGTTTCACAAATAAAAAAATCAGCTCATCCAATTTACACCGGCTTCTGCATTCCACTTAACAGTTGATTTTTTAAGCTTTGTCCAAAATTCAATAGAGCTTTTACCGGTAATATCTCCTACACCAAATTTGCTTTCATTCCATCCGCCAAAACTAAATGGCTCACGCGGCACGGGTACACCCACATTCACGCCTATCATTCCTGCGCTGGCATGTTCAATTATATATCTTGCGGCTCCGCCATTTTGCGTAAACACGCTGGCCGCGTTTCCATAAGGATTCGCGTTTTCAATTGCCAATGCTTCATCTACAGTTTTTGTACGCATTATACTAATGACAGGTCCAAAAATTTCCTCTCTTGCTATAGACATGGAAGGTGTAACATGATCAATAACGGTAGGGCCAACGTAAGTTCCATTTTCTTTTCCTTCCACATTTGCTTTTCTTCCATCAACCAAAATAGTTGCACCCTGTTCTTCCGCTTCGGTTATATACTTTTCTATCCGCTGCTGCGATTCTTTATTTATTACGGCTCCAAGGTTTTTACCCGGGATAATTTTTCGTGCTTCATCACAAATCTTGTTAATGATGTTATCTACATCTCCTACCCCTATCATCGCACTGGCTGCCATACAACGCTGGCCTGCACAACCGCTCATACTTGCCGCTACATTTTGTGCTGTCATTTCGGGTATGGCATCTGGTAATACCATTAAATGATTTTTTGCTCCACCTAAAGCAAGACATCTTTTATAATTGTGCGTGGCACGCTGGTACACAAGCTTCGCAACTTTTGTAGAGCCTACAAATGAAACGGCCTCAATGCCGGGATGATCACATATCGCCTCAACAATTTCCACATCGCCATTTACTATATTAAAAACACCGTCAGGCAGGCCTGCCTCCTTTAATAGTTCTGCTAATTTGCCGACACTTAAAGGAACTTTTTCCGAGGGTTTTAATATCATACAATTTCCCAGGGCGATGGCATTAGGAATAGTCCAGTTAGGTACCATGCTTGGAAAGTTAAAAGGTACAATGGATGCTACAACACCAAGCGGCACATGCTCCGTACGGCATTCAACTCCCCTGCTTACCTCTAGCAATTCACCGGCCACCAGTTGTGGAAGTGAGCAGGCAAATTCAGTTAGCTCAATACATTTCTCAATTTCCGCAATGGATTCACCAATCGTTTTGCCATTTTCTTCTGAACACAATGTTGCTAATGATTCTAAATTTTTTTCAAGCAAAGTTTTATACCGAAAGAAGACCTGAACCCGTTCTTTGATAGGAGTTTTGCTCCAGGATTCAAAAGCTTTTTGCGCTGCGTTTACAGCTTCATCAAGGTCTTTTGATGATGAGAGGTAAACTCTTGAAAGCAATGTGCCATCAATGGGTGAAACCACATCTATTGTTTTCCCGGAAGATGAACCTTGAAACTTTCCATTGATATAATTGTTGGTAATTGGGTATTTCATGAATATTTATTTTAAACTATGTAGCTAATAACGTGTTGCAAGTCTTTCCACTGACGAACCGGTATGAAAAGCTGTAATGGAGGCAAAAAATACGATATAAAAATCAATCTTATTTTCTTCTCTTAAAATACGTTTGAATGACGGTAGTAAATTAATTAAAAAACGGTTATTTCATATTTAAGATGA